>WJOV01000132.1 GCA_009618475.1 Methanosarcinales archaeon
AGTTCAAATTTTACAGCCGGGACAATCCCTATTCCGGTAGGTGCAGGCTTGCTGCGAGGACGAGGGCAAACCGTAAGAGTAGATAAAGAGGCGGGGGTTTTATTGGTCGGAGATGCCGCGGCTCAAATTAAGCCAGTCACCGGCGGTGGTGTGTATTATGGAATGAAATGTGGTAAGATAGCGGGTGAGATAGCGGCAAAAGCGTGTTTGACGGGGGATATGAAGGTGCTGAATGCGTATGAAAGACGATGGCGGAAGGAAATAGGGAAAGAAATAGCGTTTGGGCTGAAGGTTCACCGGTTAAGGTGTGTAATTAGCGACAAGGACTTCGATACGATTTTCCGGACGCTGTCACAGGACGCGGTATTGCAACTAATAAAAAGGAAGGGTGATATGGACTATCCATCAGTCGTATTTCGTGAGTTTTCAAAGCATCCGCGTCTCATCAAGTTAATGGCGATGAACATCCTAAAATATTTATATACGAAGTGAAGATAAGGTAATCAGATAAAGGAAATTGAAGGGCTGTGGGAGAGAAAAAAAAATGGCAAGGATGTATGCAAGGAAGCGAGGAAAATCAGGTTCCAAGCGACCATTTAGCTTCAGTCTCAGGAAAGCTGCGCCTGAATGGGTGGAGCTGACAGCAGAAGAAGTGGAGAAAAAAGTGGTTGAGTTATACGAGCGGGGACTTTCGACAAGCGAGGTAGGAATAGCACTAAGGGATAGTAATGGCGTGCCGAGCGTTGCGCTGGTCACGGGGAAAAAGATAACGGTGATTTTAAAGGAAGAAAATATTGTGCCGGAGATACCGGAAAGTCTCCAGAATTTGATGCGAAAAGCACTTCGGATGAGAAAGCATATTGAAGATAATAAGAAAGACCTCCATAATAAAAGAGCGCTACAGTTAACCGAATCGAAGATAAGAAGGCTTGTGAAGTATTATAGGAGGGAGAAGGTCTTACCGGAGGACTGGAAATATAAGCCTGAAATTGCAGAATTTATTATGCGGGGGGTGGACGTAAGGAGTAGAGGGTGACAAAAAAAAAAATGAAAGGATATGGAGAAATATTGTTGGGACTCGTATTAGTAATATTGGGGATAGGCATGTTAGTTATTCCGCAGGTGGATTTTTTCTGGGAGGCGCTAAAGACGGTTATATTAGGGTTTATTCCCATATTCGTGTTGTTAGTCGGGGCAGTGTTTTTGATGATAGGCGTGAGTGACATGAGAGAGAAAGGAGAAGAAATAGAAGAGATGGAAGTAGAAAGCGAAAAAGGAGAGAGTGATTAGCCGTGGGCACGGTTAAACCGACTTATATAAAGAAGCTGGCGAAACAATTGCTGAAAGAAGTGCAGGAGTTCACGGAAGATTTCGACGTGAATAAGAAGATAGTGGATAAGTATACAAATATAGAGAGCAAAGGAGTAAGAAATAGAGTGGCGGGATATATAACACATAAAAAGAGGCGGGTGAAGGGTGAGAGTTGAAATGTTAAAGATAGAAGGTGTGTATCCGGCGCTTATAACGCCGTTTACAAAGGATGACGAAGTGGATAAGGAAGGTTTGAGGCGGCTTGTGGAATACGCGATAGAGGGCGGTGTAGCGGGAATAGTCCCGTGTGGCACGACTGGCGAATCCGCATCGCTTTCTCCTGAAGAGCATAAGGAAGTGATAGATACGGTGGTGGACTGTTCAACGGTGCCGGTGATAGCAGGCACGGGCTCGAATAACACAAAGGAGGCGGTAGAGTTCACGAAATATGCGGAAGATGCGGGTGCTGAGGCTTGCCTTTTGATTACGCCTTATTACAATAAACCGAATGTTAAAGGTCTAAAGGAGCATTTCAAGCGAATTGGTGATTCCGTGGAGTTGCCCCTGGTTTTATATAACATACCTTCGAGAACGGGTCAAAATGTGAGTGCCGCGACAATGGTGGAGCTTGCGGCTGAAGTGGAGAACATAAAAGGAGTGAAGGAGGCTTCGGGCGATTTGAAACAGATAGGAGCGATTATAAGGTCGGTCACGGAACGGGGTTTGGACTTCACGGTCGTTGCGGGTGATGATTTCCTCACGCTGCCAATAATGAGTTTAGGTGGTAAAGGCGTGATTTCCGTAGTGGCAAATATCGCACCGCGGGAGATGAGCGAGATGGTGGCTGCGATGTTGAAAGGTGAAGTGGAGAAGGCGAAGGAGATTAATATCAGGTTGTTTTCATTGTTTGAGGCAATGTTCCTGGAGACGAATCCGATACCGGTGAAGAAAGCGCGGAGATGATGGGGTTGCCTGCGGGGCACGTCAGGCTTCCGTTGGGTGCGTTGAGTGAAGGGAATGAGGAGAAGTTGAGGAAGGTGCTGGAAAGGCAGGGGATGATATAGGCTTGGGCAGATACTTTTTCATTGATAAAACCTTCTTTTCTAAATAACGGTTTATGGCAAAAAGTGAATCCACCGTGCCGGAAAAGGAGCATGAGGAAAGCCTGCAATTTCACCAGAGTCGGGATATGCTTTACGAGGAATGTGAGTATTTTATAGATGCGCTTCTGTGGACTCTGCGTTAATCAGTGTCTCAAAAAATAGTTTCGATTATTCGTTAGTAAAACTACAACGGTTCATTAAAAAAATTAGACTCAACGAAACCCTTTTATCTTTCTATCGCCCATTAGAATCAATAAATAAATAAAGGAAGGAAGGAAGGAAGGGGGAAAAAATGGCAAAAGAAAAGGACATGGACGATGAAGAAATAAAACTCACTGCGGCTTATGGGAATAAAGAAGTACTTACCAGCGGGAACTCAGAGATGGACAAGAAGATGGGAGGTGGAATACCCGCCGGCTCTCTTACCCTTATCGAGGGTGCAAACGATACGGGTAAAAGTGTTTTAACGCAGCAATTAATGTGGGGAGCGCTGCAGCAGGGCTTTAACCTGGCTACTTATACCACGGAGAACACCATAAAAAGCCTGTTGAGACAAATGGACAGTTTATCACTGGACATTTCTGATTATTTCGCATTTGGAACACTCAAAATATATCCCATTCATTTGGAGGGAATGGAATGGGCTGAAGACGTTCCTTTTCTCGAGTACATCATCGCAGACGTAAAAGCAAAGCCGGCAGAAGTAGTACTCATAGATTCTCTTACCGTTTTCGTCAGTGAGGCTTCAGATAGCGCTATTCTCAATTTCTTCGCATCTTGTGTAAATATATGTGATGGCGGCAGGACGATATTGATAACTGCTCACACGTTTGCTTTCGGTGAGGAAGTGCTGACCCGCGTGAGGTCAATATGCGACGCACACCTCAGCCTGAAGAAAGAAGAGGTGGGGGATAGACTGATAAGGACAATGGAGGTTGCAAAGGTAAGAGGCGCTCAGAGGACTACGGGAAACGTAGTCGCGTTTGAAGTTGAGCCGGCATTTGGCTTGCGAATAATTCCCATCTCCAAAACAAGAGCATAAGGAAGGAGGCGTGACTGAAAAATGCCGAGCGTAGAATTGCCTTTTGAACATAACAAACTCAAAGTTGATGAAGACCCGCATAACCTGACGCAGTGTGGGTTATACCAGTTATTGTCAGCCGAGGGAAAGAAACACGTTGAGGAAAGCAAACACGTTCTCCAGTATTTACACATGCTGCCCATAGATACCATTGGAACGCCAAAATTCTATCCGAAACTTACGAGGAAAATGAGCGCTATAAGTGGTTCCTTAGTGCAACAAACAGTAACGACATAAAAAACTTCGGACAGTATAAAATAAAGTCACAACATTTGCAATAAATCCGTCAATCCGATAGACACAGATTTACACTGATTAACACGGATGAA
>WJOV01000038.1 GCA_009618475.1 Methanosarcinales archaeon
GGAACTCGGCGTTCTCGTTAAGAATGGCGAAGCGCTTGAAATATCTGAGAAACTGACAACGATAGTATTTGATAAAACAGGAACGCTTACAAAGGGAAAACCGGAAGTTACGGATATAATCGGTATTGGAATTGACGGAGGCGCATTGCTAAAGTTGGCGGCAAGTGTTGAGAAGAATTCACAACATCCGCTTGCAGAGGCGACGGTGAGAAAAGCAGAGGAAGAAGGTATTGCGATGGAGGAGAGCAAGGGTTTTGACACCTTTAGCGGGAAAGGTGTGACAGCAAAAGTAGAGGGAAAAGAGGTGCTTATAGGGAATAGAACACTTTTTGAAGAAAGAGATATTTCATACCAAAAGGTTGAGGAGAAGATAGTTCAACTTGAAAACGAAGGCAAGACGGTAATACTAATCGCTCTTGATAACGAAATATGTGGTGTTGCAGCTATTGCTGACACGTTAAAGGAAAGAACAAAAGAAGCAATTAACGCGTTCAAGAACATGAAGCTTAAAGTCGTTATGATTACAGGTGATAATGCAAGGACCGCATACGCAATTGCAAAGCAAATTGGAATCGAAAAGGTGCTGGCTGAGGTATTACCGCAGGATAAAGCGGAAGAAGTAAAGAAACTGCAAGAAAGAGGAGAGGTAGTAGCTTTCGTGGGCGATGGCATTAACGATGCACCGGCACTTGCACAAGCAGACGTGGGCATTGCAATAGGCAGCGGGACGGACGTAGCGATAGAGAGCGGTGAGGTAGTACTTATAAAAGACGACCTTATGGATGCGGTTGCAGCGGTGCAATTGAGTAAGAAGGTAATGTCGAGGATAAAGCAGAACCTGTTCTGGGCTTTTGCTTATAATACTGCGCTCATTCCCGTTGCGGCAGGGATACTATATCCTGTTTTCGGAGTTACTTTTAAACCAGAACTTGCGGGGCTTGCGATGGCTATGAGTTCCGTAACGGTCGTAACGCTTTCTCTGATGTTGAAGAGGTATGTGCCGCCTGCAAAGAAGGGTGGAAAAATGGTAGTTGTATAGAACCACGAGATTACACAAGATTAGCACAGGCTTTCTTGTTGTACATAAAGTATAACCTAATTGTGTTTTATTTAATATGTTTATGAGGCGGCTTTATGCTTAATAAATTTCGGTAAGAAGAAGTTAGAGATGAAAAGAAGAATCTTGTGGAAATCTGTGTAATCTTGTGGTTATAAAAGGAGGTGAAAAGCATGGCTATCGATCCGGTATGTAAGATGGAAGTGGACGAAAAGACGGCGAGGTTTAAGACCGAGTATGAAGGAAAGACATATTATTTCTGTGCACCGGGATGCAAAAAGGCATTTGAGGAGAAGCCTGAAGAATATATTGGCTAGACACAAGAATAAGGGTGTTGTGAGCATCAAATGATATTTTGCGGTTGTTTCGCAATGCTCTACTGACCATACAATATGATTAAATAACAATTCGCACTGGGATTGAACGACACAGAAAAAAATCAAAAAAGCTTTTATACTCTGAAAAGTAAGGTAATAAGCAGAGGTTTTGACGATGGGTTCGGATATTATCCCCGATGCAGAACTGGATTGTGTGGGTCTATACTGCCCGATGCCAATTGCCATGACGAAGGAGGAAATAGAAAAGCTCGAGGTGGGACAGGTGTTGAAGGTAGAGGCGGACGACCCCGCAGCGGAAGAGGACATCAAACGATGGGCTAAGAGGACCAATCACGAGCTTCTGAAGTTTGGAAAAGAGGGGACAATATTAACCTTCTTTATAAGAAGAATGAAATGAGGAGGGTGAGATGAGTAAAATACTCTATATACAAAGTAGTGGCGTAGATACGCCGGAAAGGTTGTATGCGCCGTTCATACTTGCGACGACCGCGACTGCGATGGACGTAGATGCAGAGATCTATTTCCTGATAAAAGGTGTGACGGTTGTCAAAAAGGGTGAGGCGGAGAAGATTAAAATAGGAACCTTCCCAAGCCTTAAGGAGGTCATGGATCAAGCCATAGCCGCAGGCGTGAAGTTGTTCGTATGCGAGCAGAGCACGCAACTCCTTGGGATACCGAGAGGTGATTTTATTCCCGAGGCAAAGATCGTTGGCGCGGGTACACTAAACGACCTGGCGCTCGATGCCGACGCCGTCCTTAACTTTTAGAGGTGAGTCTATGAGAAGGATATATTTAGACCACGCAGCGGCGATGCCGGTCGATCCGAGGGTATTGGAGTTTGCCGAACGGTATCTTCAAAGGGACTTCGGAAATCCTTCGTCCCTCTATTCAGTAGGATTAGAGGCGAAAAGAGCTATCGAAGATGCCAGGAAGAAAGTTGCAGAACTTATTAACGCAGAGAAGGAGACCTGCATTGTCTTCACAAGTGGCGCAACTGAATCCAACAACTTAGCTATCAAGGGAACCGCACTTAGAAACATAGGAAAAGGGAAAAAGGTTGCGGCAAGCGCCATAGAACACATGTCGGTTCTCAATCCCCTGAAAGAGCTTCAGAAACGTGGTTTCGAACTGACCAATATACCTGTCGATTCAACGGGTATCGTCGATACTGAGAAACTCAATGATATTTTGACCAAAGATACTACCGTGACCTCGATAATGTATGCAAACAATGAAATAGGGACAATAGAACCTATCAAAGAGATAAGTGAGATAGTTCACGAAAATGGTTTATATTTACATGTAGATGCAACGGCTGCCGCAGGGCGTATACCCATAGATGTACAAAATGAGGGGATAGATCTGTTAACACTGTCATCTAACGATATATACGGGCCTCAAGGCGCCGGTGCATTGTATATAAAACCGGGTGTAAGGCTTCAATCAATCCTTCCCGGCGGTGGACAGGAACGTGGGCTTAGATCCGGGACAGAGAACGTATTCGCCATTGCAGGAATGGGAGAAGCGGCAAGGATAGCAAAGGCTGAAATGGTTCAGGAATGCAAGAGACTCAAGGGAATACGGGATGACCTCATCGTGGAGATGTTAAAAATTGACGAATCGTATCTCACGGGTCATCCTACTCAAAGGCTTCCCCACCATGCAAGTTTCCGGTTCAGTCGTATAGAAGGAGAGAGCATCCTATTGAATATGGATATGATGTACAATATACAGGTATCCACGGGGTCCGCCTGCACTTCCAGGACGTTGGAACCCTCACACGTTCTATTGGCAATAGGCTTGAAACACGAAGAAGCACATGGTTCAATGGTTATAACTCTCGGACGATCAAATGCGTTTGAAGAAATACCTATAATCACAAAGGCGGTTAAGGAAACGGTTCAAAGGTTGAGAGAACTTTCGCCGCTATAAATGGGTGGATGCAATATTTATATATAAAAAGAAACTAACTGAAGTTGGGCAAATAAAATAAGATTAAGGAGGTGATTATGGAACAGATAGGCTATAGTAAAAAAGTAATGGAACATTTCATGAATCCGAGGAATGTAGGTACCATTGAAAACCCTGACGGATATGGTAAGGTGGGGAATCCCGTCTGCGGAGACCTAATGGAGATGTTTATCAGCGTGAAAGACGACATTATCACAGATATAAAGTTCAGAACCTTCGGCTGCGGTTCTGCAATTGCAACGAGCAGCATGGTGACTGAATTGACGAAAGGGATGCATGTAGATAAGGCTATGAAAATGACACGAGATGACGTGGCTGATGAACTCGAAGGTCTGCCCCCACGGAAGATGCATTGTTCCAACCTGGCAGCCGATGCACTTCACGAGGCAATTAAGGATTATAAAAGAAAAAAATGCTTGGGCATGACCACG
>WJOV01000048.1 GCA_009618475.1 Methanosarcinales archaeon
TTATCTATTTCTTTCTTCTTTTTACCAGATACACTACGATTAACAACCCGACTATCGCAGTTATCGCGCCAAATCCGGGTGCTCCTTCACCAGCAGGTGTTTCCAGTGTTGCCACTTTCTCTTCTACGGATTTTACTCGGCTCTTCAGCTCTTCGAGTCCAGCAGGAGCCGCAACTTCTGCCAGTTCCACAGGGGGAAACGCCTCAAGCGTCGGAACGATGAAGACGCCCCTTACGTTACGTCCGCTCTCGGGTTCCATCGTCGCGCCAACAAACCATATTCCTTGTTCGTCGAGCGTATTTCTTTCTTCTCTTTACTAAGGTCCAGTGTGTGGTATATCTCAACCTCTACCGGGGCACCTGCAAGTGGCTTACCGTCGTACATCGCCTGTCCTGCGAAGACAAAACCCTCCTCCATGCCATAAGGTCGCATGTACGGGATGATCTCGGTCTGCTGTCCGACCTCGGCATCCCAGCCAAACCATGTCTCTTCACCGCAGTGGATGACCGCCTTGGTGTAGTCGATCATGTCCTCATCAGGGTCATAATATTTCACAGACACCACAGAGTCACCTAGCTGATCAACGGTGAACGATGCTTTGTAAGCTTTGAAGGTTTCGTGTTTTCCGTCTTCGTCCATTCCTTCGACGGTTATCTCTTCGCTGTCGAGTTGTAGAACCGTGCCGTCTGGCTTCACGACAGAGACCTCGGGTACAGACCCCATGTCAAAGAGTATATGCTCGTAGGGGTGTCCCCACATCATATATAGGGTCTTTGTCTCTCCAAGTTCTGCGATGTAGTCTTCAGGTGTCACAGCCCATACGGTAGCCTCACTGTCACTGGGGAAGACCATCGTGAAATGCGCACTCGCTGTCCCCACTGCACTCGCAAGGAATATCCCTACCAGGAGAATAGTTGCTATCGTAGCTGTCGTTTTTCTTCTTTTCATCATTTTCTTTTTTTCACCTCCTTTTATTTTTAATATCCAATTTCACAATCCAAATATTTTATGCTATATAAAAGCTTTTCGGTTTTATCTTACTTCAACATTATAGGAAATTTATTTTACAATTGCATTCTTATAAATTTATTATTCACACACAAACCAAAAATCTTGGAGCAAAGAAACACGGTTTTCTTTTACAAAAGAAAAAGTGTTGCGACAATCGAAGAAGATTCGATTACTGCTGCAATGAGGAGAAGAGGCAAAATCAAGACTAAGAAAACCCTCAAACCTTTGTTTAGCACACTCTTTAAATTCCTTTCCGCCCTATTTTTCAAAACCTCTCGCCCTATTCTCAACCCAATCGCTCCACTTAATAAAAGAGCAGGTATCTCAAAGATACCATGCGGTATTATCCCAATAAAGATAATCAGTCCTCTTTTTTGTGCCAAACACCCAATCAAACCACCATTGAAAACCATCGAAGCTACGGGAGCAATGGCTAACAGAGGTCCTAATACGATGTTAAGGAAGCATGTAAGAACGTTGTTTAAGATTATCAACACGAATGCAACCAAAAAAATTATCCAAAGTGGATATAGCTGCGTGAAATCTTCTACAACCTCGCTTAGCTGTTGAAACCTGCCCATCGGCCGACTAAATGTTCCACCGAAAAAACCAACATACCCAAAGATAATAGAACCAATGAATAGAATAGAAACGAATAAGATGTAGAATCTAAGAGAATAAAGATATTCGCTTAGCGATAAATTCTCTTCTGGTTTTACCACACACATTTACTGCATACCTCATGATTTTTCATATTAACGAGAAAATTTCGGTATTCCTTCGACTTCAAGATATTCCCCACCCCTTCCTCCGCATCTCCAATATAAAATTCCGGTAAAAAGCAACAAGGCGTTACTTTGCCATCGTAAGTAACAAAAAGCGTGTTCTTAACTATTCCGCAGGGCAGTGCGTGTTTCCTTGGCAGGAAAATCTTGAAATTCAATTCCTTTTCTATCCTTTTTATTTTCTCTAACAACTCTTCTTCTTCCTTTTCTGATAAATTCTCAAATCCTTTATCAACGTTGTAAACATTGAATAATCTATGCAGTATAGCCGCATCCACGCCTATTTCACGTCCTTCTCTAATCACATCAAAGATTTCCTCTGTGTTGTCTTTGTATATGGTGACGTCAAGATACGTCTTTAGTTTGGAGTTCCGCTTTTTATTCTCGATTATCAGGTCTTCGACATTCTCTATGCTCTTCTTCAAGATGTCCATGTCGTAATAACCAAAAGCGATGTCATCTAAACCAGAATCGAGAATATTATCAATATTCTTACCAACGAGGGTCGCATTGGTTGTAAGACTGGTCCTTACCCCTTGCCTTTTCGCATACTCTATCATTCTAAATATTTCTGTATTCAACAACGGCTCGCCCCAGCCGTGCAATGCAACCTCTCTGAAATTATAAGACACAAGAATCCTCTTGAAATCGTCAAATGGCATAAACCCCGTATTTGATTCGAGGTTTTTTCTCATGCATATCCGGCAGTCGAGGTTACATGCTCTACTAACCTCTATCTGCAGTATCAGGTAGCTATATAGCCTCTTTAATTTCTTGATCATGTTATTGAACTGGAATAGACAAAAGTAAAAAATAGAAGGAAAGTGAGAAGGTAGCAGTAGTTACCCGCTCACTTTCCCAAGGTTTGAATGTTTTTCTTATTGCCGATAACCGCTGCTGCGGCTTACGCCTTTGAGAACAGTTTCTTTAAACTGCCCCTGTAGTTCGCCGCCAATACGCCCACTAAGGCTACTAAGGCTACTACATAGCCTACTAGCATTGGAGCCCCCGTAGTAAGTACTGCGCCTGCGGTAACGGCTACTGGTGCACACATTTTTTTGCTCTTCACCTCCTATTTCTTTATTCCCACCCATTTTTTATCCCAAGCCCATTTAGCCCGTTATATCCGTCTCTAAAAAACGGCATTATAGTTCACTCAACAGTTTCCGTACCTCTTCTATATCCTCTGCCACTCCGTATTCCTCATACAGCGATTTTGCTTTCTCTAATGCTGCTCTTGCCTTTGCTTTTTCTCCAAGTTCCTTATACACAGTGCCGAGACCCTTATATGCACCTGCCACATAGGTATCTTCTGTTTCCGCCAGTTCTATTGCTTTGTTGTAATTCTCAATCGCTTTATCGTATTCTTCGAGTGCTAAGTACGCAACTCCTACTTTAGGATATATGCGATACAAGCTATCAGGACGATTCTTTGCGTATTCCTCAACGGCTTTATCGTACATCTCCAGCGCTTTGTCATATTGTTCAAACACGTCGTAATAACAACCGCCTCTAGCCTCATATACACTGTACAATCCACCAGGATTAGCCCTTAAGGCTTCTGCAAATGCTATATCGTACATCTCCATCGCCTTGTCATATTGCTCAAGCTGGCAATAACAATCTCCTTTACCATAGTAATTGCTGTATAGCCCTGTGTAGGTCGGGTCGTTTTTATAAAATTCAATCCTTCTGTCATAGAGTTCAATTGCTTTATTCCATTCTCCAACAATCATATAGTTACTCGCTTGATGACCGAGTGCTGTACTAAGTACAGGGTCGTATTTCATTGCTGTATTATACGTTGCGATTGATTTATCGTAGTCTTCTAGAGATTTAAGACTTCTTCCTTTATTTGCATATACTGCAGCTAAACCTTTAGTGCCTTCTCTTTGTATTATCAGATCTTTTGATTCAAGTGCTTTATCAAACCACTTAATCGCTTCGTCATATTCTGCATTCCTGTAAGCTGCATT
>WJOV01000123.1 GCA_009618475.1 Methanosarcinales archaeon
CCAGAGGGTTAAAAATTTTCTTTTAGTAAAGCTTTTCTTTCTAAGAAAAGGTTTGTGATAAAAATGAAGGAAGAATTGTTAATGATTCCGGGACCGGTGCCGGTATTGCCACGTATTCTTGAGGCAATGTCAAAGCCGATGATACGCCACAGGGGAGACGAATTCGGTCAGATATACGAAGAGATAGTAGAAACGCTAAAGGAAATATTCCAAACGAGGAACGACCTCTTCGCGCTAAGCGGGTCGGGAACGTGCGCGATGGAAGCGGCAATAGGGAATCTCGCGGATAAGAAAACAGGAATAGTGTGCATAGCGAATGGCAAATTTGGCGACCGTTTTGGAGAAATCGCAGACAGGTATAAAGCAGACGCCGTTACAACCGTGAACTTCGCATGGGGCAGTCCAATAGAATTAGAAACGGTAAAGGAAGCGTTGGAAAACAGTCTTAATCCTAAGGTGGTTACAATGGTGCATAACGAGACGTCCACGGGCATACTAAATCCTGCGAAGGAAGTAGGGAAACTTGCGAGGAAGCACGATGCCATTTTCGTGCTCGATTGCATCACTTCAATAGGCGGTGATGAAGTTCCCGTGGACAAGTTTGGTGCGGACATCGCTATCGTGGGCTCGCAGAAATGTTTGGGTGCGCCACCGGGGATGTCTGCAATCTCGGTTAGCGAGAAAGCGATGGAGTTGATGCTTGCGAATAAAAAAAGACCTTATTACATGGACCTCGTTGCTTATAAGAAGAGTTTAGGGAAGAAACAAACGCCTTATACACCGGCTTTGCCTCTTTTTTTCGCGTTACGCGAAGCTTTAGCGGTGATAAGAGAGGAAGGCATGGAGAAAAGGATAGAAAGGCACAGGATGCTGGCGAAGGCAGTTCGAACTGCGGTTACGGGTTTTGGGCTTAGCTTGTTCCCTGAGCTAAACGAGGTAAGTGAATACTCCAACACGGTCACTGCGATAAATATTCCCCGTGAGCTCACGGATGAACGACTCAGAGGCGGTATGAGAAAAAGAGGTGTGATGGTGGCAGGCGGGCAGGAGAAACTGAAAGGTAAGATATTCAGGATTGCAACGATGGGGAATATAACGGAGAAGGAAGTGTTGAGAACTATCGAGGCGTTGGAGCAGGTGTTGACTTAATAATATCTGAAAGAAAAATGCAACTACGAACACAAACACGAAAAGCCATAAAAATTGTGTCTTTTGACGTTGACGGCACGTTAGTGAGCCAGGGATTTGCCGATTGCGTTTGGTTACGAGGAATTCCGGAGGCGTACGCCGAGAAAGAAGGTTTGGGCTTTGAGCAGGCGTTTGAATTCGTAACGAGCGAGTATGAGAAGATAGGCGAGAACAGGATAGAGTGGTATAAGATAGATTACTGGCTGCGGAAGTTCGGTTTGGAACTACACTACGAGAAGCTATTCAAAAAATACGAGGGCGAGATAAGGATATATGATGACGTGGAAAGCGTTCTGGAAGTGCTAAAAGAAGAGGGGTATGAACTGGTAATTAGCTCAAATGCGGCAACTGAGTTCGTTGATTCCCAAATTCAGCCCATAAGAAAATTCTTTTCGCATGTCTTCTCGGCAACGTCTGATTTTGGCGAGGTGAAGAAATCCAATGGTTTTTATGCACGGATATGTGAGATTCTGGATGTGAAGCCGCAAGCTGTCGTTCATACCGGTGACCATTGGGTGTTTGATTTTATCAATCCTCGTAAGATAGGTATAACTGCGTATTATCTGGATAGGAACAGGAGCGGAAGCGGGAAAGTAAAAGTAAAAAAGGAAGAAGAGGAGGAATTCGTTATAAGCGATTTTAATGGACTTCTGGATGTTTTCGTTCGTTAAATTTTGTGTCAGTATTATTTTTTCTTTCGCAATGGCAGAAGGCAAATTTATTCTTCTTCCAGCCTTCTCAATATTCTTGCATATAGGTCTGTGGAGCAGAACCATCCCTTTTCTATTATCCCATCTATAATTTCTCTTGCTTCTCTTTTGGTAATCACGCCCTTTTCAAGTAAAGAGATAATCAGATAAATCGTGCCTCCGCATTTTATATCTTCAACCTCTGCAATCCATCTCGCATAATCTTCATCAACGATTGCAACGCCATCCTCAACTTTTGCCAGGGCAAGAACTTCGACATCTGCTTTGCCCAATTTTTTGTTCTTCGTCAACTCCCTGTAAACATCAGTTTCCTCAACTTCAGTCACCTGAAAAACTCCTTGCTCAATTAATCTCTCAATTATTAACGCATCCGCCTTTCCAGCCTCCTTACCTTTAACAACAACTTCTTCAAAAACGAGCATTTAAATCTCTGAGAGTACCCTCTTCTTTTAACCACACTACCTTCTTCTCCTTGAGAAATTCCGCAAAATCCCACACGTTCATCCCTGCTTCTTCCGCCGCTTTCAGATATGATATTTTACCCCCTGTGAGCATCTTCAAGGCTTTTTCCTTTTTCCATTCAGAGATTGCCATTGTAAGCAACTTTCTAAGAGCTATGCCCTCTTCAAGCCCCTCTTCTTTCATAAGCTCTTCAATCTCCTCCTTAAGTTCCTCGGGTATCTTCACAGATATTACATGCATAATTATATTTTTGTTCTCCTGTTATTTAAATCTTTCATCACTATATGCATTTGGGACAAAAAAACAAAAAAGCCTCAACAAGTGGATGAATCCGTCAATTTAGGGAGAAACACGTAGCAATGATTGGAAAAAGGATTGTTGCCTCGGTGGATTTCTGGTTCCTGGGACACTCACATCAAAACTGAAAAGTTCTTTCTTATATTTGAAAGATTTTTTTATGTAATCGAAAAGTTTTTTCATATTAATTAATAGAGGCGACAAATAGGAAGTGAAAAAGAAAAATGATAGAGTTTGAGTTTAAAGTTAATCAAGCATTTTTAACATATCCTCAAAGACCGATAACAGTACCTCAAAGATTGCGACCATCTCTTGACGGTTCTATGATTGAACGATTAAAACCTATTAAAATAATCTGTCCAGATGGAACTATACTGAGAGGACACATATACTCAGGATGGAACAATAATACATATTATTCCCAAATCCGTGTGTACAGAAGAGAACTAAGAATCGACCCTCTGAAAAAATATGTCGTAGGTGAAAAATTAACGGTTAGAATCTTTGAAAATTCTGATTATATCGAGATTAGAGAACAAGATGAAGAACGATATGAATGAACTCGAAGTAGAAGTGGAGGATTTTCTAAGATGTTTGGAAAGAGAAGAAGGACATTCTTTTGAGATACTTCCACAGCATCATTTAGAAGGTGCATCCGGGAAAAACTGGAGAATTGATTTTGCTATCAAAGATTTTGATGAGATAAAGTATTTAGTGGAATGTAAAAACATAGAGTCACTAAAACCACAAACTTTTCTTGCTCGCATGGACGAAGCATATAGGGAACTGTGCGATTTACTAATAAAATTAAACAATGGTCTTGATAATCCTACTGTTTTTGGTATTGTTGTCGTTCCAGAGATTTCTTACCCTTTTGATAAGGAGTATTGGTGCGAAGAATGTGATAAGTGGGGAGATATGTTTCAACCTATAAACGCGAGATTCTTCATTCTTGGGGCACTATCTAAAAATCTAGTGATATTTAAACTTTTCATCCTCCGCATCCGGCATTTCCATCACTTTTGCATATAGTAAACCACCATAATGTGA
>WJOV01000085.1 GCA_009618475.1 Methanosarcinales archaeon
GGGATCGTGGCAACGCTTCTAAAAGTTATGTAAAAACGGTGGAAGATATGAAGTGGAAATTGATATGTGGCATACCAAAGACATCCAACGAGGCGAAAGAGATCATCAGCATGACCGATGTTCCCATAGGTCCGGATACACTTGCCCGCAGTAGTCGTGCCGGGCACATATATGCAATAAAGACGAAAAGTAAATTATACGGGCGAGAACGTTCGGTAGTCGTTTATACTAACCGGGAAAGGGGCGTTAAGGAAGCAGATGCAAGGAACGAGGCTTTGGCTATCGTCGGCAAGGAACTCGATGAATTGAGCGAGAAATGGAAGGATAAGTCGGAAAAGCACCTCCACAGTAAGATAAAATCCATCTTGAACTCGTGGTCCAATTTTATTGATGCTAGGGTGAGTAGAAAAAAAGAGGGGGCACGTATAGTTTGGAGCTATAAAAAGCAGGAATTGAAGTTGGCGGAGCGCACCGATGGAAAGTGGCTTATTCTTTCAACTGATGAAACGCTGGATGCCAACGGAGCAGTGAATGAATACTTGGAGAAGGACTTTATAGAGAAGGTATTTCGTGTCTTGAAGACGCAGGAAGAAGTTGAGCCAGTGCGCCATCGACTTGAGCATCGGGTAAGAGCGTATTTGTTCGTGTGCATGCTGGCGTATCGGTTATTATCGGTGCTTCAGTGGAAGCTGAAAGAAGCTTCGGGCAAGGAGGATTCGTGGGAACGTGCAGATACGCTGTTGCAAGCCCTTGGCAGGGTAGAACGGGTGGAGGTCACGTTTGGTAATGAAACAAAGACGTGGTACCTTAATGTAACGAAAGCGATAACGGATTCTTTGAAGGAAATTGACATGAAAGAGTTACTTAAAGAGGAAACACGCCTCGTAAATTCACTGAAAATGTAGGTGGCACATTTTTTCTAAACAGGTTATTACAGAACCAATCGTCTCTTCTTCGTTATATGCCGGAATCATTACAACTAATTTCATCTTTTCTCCCCACCCCTATTATCCAAATAATACGCATTTGCACGCACAAGATCCTTCACGGTTCCAATGTCAATGTGTATCCCAGGAATTTCCTTATACACTACTTTTTTACCCCATTCGACCAATATCTTCATCGAATCCGTCAATTGGAACTCGCCTTTATAACCCGGCTTCGTTTCCCTTATCGCATCAAATATAATTGGCTTAAATGCATAGATGCCAATCGCACCGAGATCGCTCGGAGCCTCTTCTGGTTTCGGCTTCTCGATTAAATCCACAACAGCATTTCCTTCTGCCTTTATTATCCCATGCCTTGTAACATCTTCAACCTTCGCAACGCCAATCGTGGCATCCGCGTCTTCTTCTTCATGGAATGCAATCAAATCCCTCAAAAAATCCTGTGAACGAAAGAAATTATCACCGAGTGCTACCGCGAACTGATGATTATTTATGACGTGCTCCCCAGCCAAAACTGCATTTGCCAACCCCAATCGTTCATCCTGAACCACATAAGAGAAGTGCATACCAAACTTCTTCCCCGAACCGAGATAATCCGAAAGACCGTGCTTTCGCGGGCTTACAACGATTGCAATTTCATCAACTTCTGTGAGTTCAAATGCCTCGACAACGTGCTCGATGATTGCTTTGTCACCAACGGGAAGAAGTTCCTTTGGTATTGCATCCGTAAATGGTCCGAGCCTTGTTCCACTTCCGGCTGCGGGTATTATGGCTTTTTTAATCATTCCCTCACACCATATTTCCTTTTCATCTCTTCATTTATTTCGTCTACTGCTTTTAATAATATTGGCTCTTTATATTCTTTAGCAAAAGAAACAAAAGCCTTTAAATCTTTCGGCAAGCACTTACCTCCAAATGCCTTTCCATGCACAGATCCGTATCGCCCTATTCTTGGATCCATTGCGACAATGTTCGCAATCTCCTGTGAATCAATGCCCAATTTCTCGCAAATTATGAATATCTCGTTCCAATACGATATTTTAGCTGCGAGCATGCAATTTGATACGTACTTTATCATTTCCGCAGTCTTCAAATCTGTTCTGAAAATGGTGCTATTCAGCGGTTTATAAATTCGTTCTAAAACGTCGCCTGATCTTTTGTCGTATTCGCCAATAACAATTCGGTCTTCGGTGAAGAAATCTCGGTTAAAATCTTTAGCCTCGGTCCATGTCCCTGCAATTTCCGTCAGAAACTCCGGATTCATGCAAACTCCAAAATCCTTGCCTGCTTTCTTTCCTGAGTATTCCTCTAATATCGGAATCACTACATCTTCTGTCGTTTTTGGAACTACTGTGCTTTTTACGACTAAACATTGATATTTCTGCTGTGATGCTAATGCCTTTCCTATATTTTTCGATGCTTCTTTTATATAACTCAGATCTATTTCTCCTTTGTCGTTAGTGGGCGTTGGAACGCAAATGAATGAAATATCCGAATTATCAACTGCATAATCTATATCCTTCGTAAAGTTTGGCAAGTTTTTGCCAACGATGTCATAGAAAATCACTTCATAACCCAATTTACTGAATCCTCTTCCAACAATCGTCCCAACCCAACCAGATCCAATTACGCTTATTTTCTCCATTTTCTTCTCATTCTCTTCCATAGCACACAGACCTCTTACCACACTTTTTCTTTTTAGAAAAAAGAAAACCTGTGCTAAAAGAAAAACTTTGTTTCTTTAGTCAAGCTTTCTTTTCCAAGGAAAAGTTTTTAGTCAAGGTTTTTACTAAGCCCTTACAGGGCTTGCGGGGTCGTGGGGCAGAGCCCCACAAAGGTAAAAAAGTTGATTTCAATCCACTCCGACCTTTTCTTTTACCTTGCCGAGAGTTGCCTTGATCCCGATAATCTCCTCTTTAACCCATTCAACATCTTCCACTATCTTCTCTTTCATAACTTCTCTCGTCTTTTCTGATTCCTCTTTCACGACTTCACTCACCTTTTCTACAACTTCTCTCGTCTTTTCTCCCTCATCCTTCACAACTTCTCTTGTGGCTCCCGATTCCTCTTTTATCGTCTTTATCGTCTCGTCTTGCTTCTCAAGCATCGCATCCATTTTATCGAGCATGGTATCTTGCTTCCCAAGCATCGCATCCATTTTATCGAGCATGGTATCTTGCTTCCCAAGCATCGCATCCTGCTTCCCAAGCATACCCACACCTGCCTGCGCTATCTTCGTAAGCTGGAAGACCATGAAGGATTGTCTAAAAGAATCAATGCTCCTAACCTCTTCTCCATAATCCTTAACCTCCACAGATTCCACAGAAGCTCCGGATGGATAATTCGATTCCGTAAACTCCACAAACCGGTTAATCTTCTCTTCCTCTCCTCCCACCAGAACAATTAACTGCTGTTCCCCATTTATCAAAACATTTCTTGCATCGAATTTTTCGATAAACAACCTTTCCGCTTCGCTCAGTAAAAATAGCCGGTATCCAACATCGTGAACCTTTCCCTTTATCGTTATTTCCTTCGCTTTCATCTCCATATACTTATCTCTCTTTGTATCTATTTATATAAACCTGTTTGTTATTTTTATCTTCTCTATCGCTCTTCTGTTATAAGCTCGGTAGCCACTTTGAGAATCGCTGATTTTTATATTCCCAACAACTCGTGTAAACAAATTCAATACTTTCATTCCCACAATCCTGTATTTAGGTATGGGGGA
>WJOV01000044.1 GCA_009618475.1 Methanosarcinales archaeon
CGCCGCTATCCCCGTATATTTCTCGGCATCAAAAACCTTCTCCTTCTGCTCAGTCGTAAATTCTCGTAAATATGCTAAAACCTCGTCATCCTTCTCGACAACCTCTCGCAACGATTTATTCTCTTTATAAGCCTGGAAACTCTTCCTTCTAACGTATTCATGCGCATCCGGATGCCCGTAATAAGAAAGAAGAACGTATAGCGGTTCAGCAATAACGTCGTCTTTAGAAATCATAAAATTCCCCCGCATCTTCTCCCTATCCACCTCCAACCGCTCAACAATTCCTTTTAGCCTTCTAACGCAGTAATCAAAAACCACGAGCAACTCCTGTGTATATCGCTGCGATGCCGAATTCGTAAGGTCGCGTTGATGTTCGGAAATCTGGTCGAGGTGCATCGTTACGATTTGCGGCATGAATTTCTTCCACAGGCTTTTCACGCCTTCAAAACCAACCGGGTTTCTTTTATGCGGCATCGTTGACGAGCCCACCTGCTCCTCCGCTACCCTTTCCCTTACTTCTGCTATCTCACTTCGCTGAAGATGCCGCATATCATCGCAGAAATTGGCTAAAACCGAGAAACTGCTTATAATCGAATGCACGAAATCGGACATGGGTTCGGGCGGGACTATCTGCGTGGATACCGTTGCAGGTTTTATGTTAAGCAAAGCAAGCACCTCGCGTTCAAACTCCTCCGGGTCGTCAAAAATCAAAGAAGTCGCATTATACGCACCGACAGCACCGGAGAATTTACCTACGAGGTTTTCACTCACTTCTTTCACGCTCAATATTTGCGAACCCAACCGATTCACATACTGCGCAATTGCGAACCCGAAGGTAATAGGCTCGGCATGTTGCCCGTGCGTCCTCCCTATTTGTAGCGTGTCTTTCTCTCTTCGTGCCAGAGCAATCCACGTTCGCTCCAATTCGAGCATGTCAGGAATAATGACTTTCATCATGGCGTCTTTATACCTGAGCGCATTTGCGGTATCCACGACGTCGTAAGAAGTTGCACTGAGATGCACGAATGGTTTCGCCGCATCGCTTACATTGTTCCTTATTACATTAACGAGCGCACGAATGTCGTGTTTTGTCTTCTCTTCCTCTTCATGCACTTCTTCTGCTTTTACGCTCGACGCCGCTGCTACTATCTCATCGCATAAATCTTTACTTAGAATGCCCTTCTTCTCGAACACTCTCGCAACTGCCGCTTCTATTTTCGCTTTATACGTCACGAACGCTTCCTCTGATAGATAATCCCGTAACTCATCCACGGCATACCGGTAGTCCGTAGCGGAGAATGCCAAAAAGTCTATTTCTTCTTTCATTTTCTAATTATAACTTTATCGGACCCGCGTCTTCAAACCCTTCCCTTTTCCCTTTTCCCGCTTCCCGCTCCATTTCCTCGGACTTGAAAAGCAGTTTTATCACGTTCTGTGCATGCTCTCTCGCACGGCGGTCTGCAAGCCACGCAAGCTCCTTCTCATCCTCTACCTCGTCTTCATATACAAAAACCTCTATTATGTGTTTAGAAGTGAGAAGCTGTGCAGCTATAATTCCGAGCGAGGCTTCGTGTGCACATTGTTTGTCTATATCCTCAGGTCCGGGCATGCCCAACGCCATCACTATGTCGCATCCTTTCTCTTCTATCAGCTTCTTCGATGCCACTGGCAAATCCTTTATCCCCGGGACCGTGTACCTTTCTATCTTCACCGATGCGTGCTTCTTCAGCTCGTCTATTGCCGCTACGCCCATGTCATATCTTGCGAATGTAGTATCTGTAATGCCTACTGTTTTCATTTTTATCATTCCACACACGCTAAAGCGCCGAGAGGGCATGCTTTTACACACACTTCACACCGAATACATTTCTCCTCCTCTAAATATACGTTCCACGAACTGTCGAACTTAAACACGCTGGTTGGGCAAACAGAAATGCAAGCACCGCAGTGGATACATCTTTCTTCATCCCACGCAATCAGTTTCATTAATTTCCTTACTTCAACGCCTTTCTCCCGGAAAAGCGCAGCAACACGCTCCACGTTATCCCGCGGGACGTCAATGATAAGCTCGCCTCGCACTGCATCCACATTCGCCCGGTCTATGTTTATTTTCGCACCCGTTTCGAGGATTACTTCAGCAATGTGTGGCTCTTCGTGCAAATACGACGGAAACCTCAATAGCATCTTCATTTATTTGCTCTATATTTTTCTTCACCTATATAAAAGTTTAAATATTTCTTTGCTAAAGCTTTCTTTTTTAACGAAAGGATTATGATACCGAGGATAAGGGATTTTGTGATAACAAAGCAAGATTGGATTTTTTCTGTGGTCAGTTATGATTTAGGAGAAGGGGACTTGAAATGCCTCTTGCGATATGTTCCGGATAAAAAAGGTGAAAGAATGTCAGAGCGGGGAAGATACAGGAAATTGAGCTTTCACGAATCTTATGAATTCCTGCGAAAACATCGCCCTGAATATGTAAAAGGCGTGCATTCGATTCCAAAAGGAGATATAAAAGAACTCCTGCGACCTGAGGAGCGACTCCCGCGAATTGCCGGGCACGAAGAGCCGGTCAGAGCTATTTATGAACTTCTTGGAAAGCACGTTCCGAGGGAGAGAATAGGCATCACGGGCTCCTTTTTATGTGGTCTTAACGGCGAAAAATCCGACCTCGATTTTGTTATCTATGGTCTGAAGAACTTCAACAGTGCGAGAGCGGTTATAGAAGATGCGAGAGTAGAGGGTCTTCTCACAGAGCTAAAAGAAGCGGTGTGGAAGCAGATTTACGAGAAGAGGAAGCCGGAATTGAGTTACGCGGATTTCGTTGCACATGAAAGGAGAAAGAGAAATAGAGGTGCAATCGGCAGCTCATACTTCGATATTTTATACGTGCGAGACCGTGAAGAAATAAAGCAGTTGGATATGCGGAATTACGAACGAGGAGAAGGAGCGGGTTACGGAAAGATAACGGCGGAAGTAAAGGACGCCTATTTTTCTTTTGACAGTCCCGCGATATATGAAATAGACCACCCGGAAATAAACAGGGTTCTTTCTTTCACTCATACTTATGCCGGGCAAGCGTTAGAGCGCGAAAAGATAGAAGCTCGTGGCGTTATAGAACGCACAAAATACGAGACGAGATTGGTTGTAGGCACGACAAGAGAGGCGAAGGGCGAGTGGATAAGGTCCCTCTCACTTTAAATCATTCCTTTAGAAAGAAAAGCTTTACCAAAAGAAGTTCATGTTTTTTTCTTTTAGCACAAACCTTTTCTTAGGAAGAAAAGCTTTACCAAAAGAATTATTTTCTTAGCACAGGTTCTTTTTCTAAAAGAAAGTGTTTTGTAAAAAAAGAAAAAGTGTTATGGAACTTAAAGTGAAGATACTCGCGGGTAAAGAGGAAGAGAGAAGGATAGAAGTCTCGAATGGCGATACGTAC
>WJOV01000021.1 GCA_009618475.1 Methanosarcinales archaeon
GGGGCGATATGGTGGTATGTGGGAGCAGCACTCGCACCGGTTATTGGGAAGATGATGAATATGCTCATAGAACGGGAAAGAATAGTGAGGCAGTGGGCGATATTATTTTCTATATTTGCCTCAGGGCTAATGCTATGGGGGGGGAGTGAATGTATAATTTTGTTAAGCAAGGGTAATTATCCGATGGGCTATCTATACCTCTTCTTCTCCATACTTGGTGCGATTATCATATCGTTTATAGGTGTGAAGATCTCGTGGTATATGAGGAGCACGATAATAAGAGGAAAAAAAAAGGTTGAGCTGGAGGCTGCGATTGAAATAGAGCCGGATAAAAGCGGATAAAAATGAATTTGCTCCAGGAACACGTGATTATTTTTCTAATCGCAATACTTATAGACGTGACAGTAGGAGACCCGCCGGAGAAAAGAGAAAAATATTACCCTATCGTGTGGATAAGCCGGCTGATGTATTTCTTTGATAGAAGAACGAAGCGGGGGAACGAGAGAAAAGAGAAGCTCCTTGGCGTGATATATCCAATAGTGATACTTGCTATTTTCGCATTACCATGTTTAATGCTCCTCCGCATACATTCTGAACTCTTATATATTGTTTTAGGGTCGCTTATTTTCAAGATGACTTTTACGGTAAAAGGTTTGGAAGGGTATGGAAGAGATGCAATGGAAGCCAAGAATTTGGAAGAGAAGCGAGAAGCAGTAGGGAAGATAGTAAGTAGAGACGTGGCGGGTTTGGATACGTCACAGCTCGACTCTGCAACCATAGAATCCGTGGCTGAGAACACGACGGATAGTGTCATTGCCCCTTTCTTCTATTTCGCGTTATTCGGCGTCTTTGGTGCTATGTGCTATCGAGTGGTGAATACGTTAGATGCGGTTGTCGGGTATAAAAACAGGAGATACATACATTTCGGTTGGTTTTCTGCGAAAGCAGATGACGTGATGAATTACATACCCGAGAGAGTTGCAGCGTGGTTGATTCTATTGCTGAGCGGTTCAAAACTGGGCGATTTGAGAAATCGCAGTTATGAGAACGAAAATGCTCCTTTGACAATAGCAGCGATGAGCCGTGCGTTAAAAGTGAAGCTGGAGAAGGTAGGGCACTACGTCGTGGGAGAAAGTTTTGAGGATGCGAGAAGCGAGCATATAGCAGGTGCGATAAGAATTGCAAAAAGAAGCACGATTCTTTTCGCTTTTGTTTGTGTCGTGGTTATGGCGGTTATTTATTTGTCGGATGGAATTGGTTAATTTTTTAAAATCCCTTGCAAACACAGGAAAGGGTTTTGCACCTTCCAGATACTTTTCTTCTATTTGGCTCTTCTATGATCGTATAAAATTTGTCTCCCGCTATTATGCCGACATTTTTTAATCATAAACCCTTGGCCTTTTATCAATTTTTACTATACCTATCAAATTGTTCCTATAATCCACTTCATAGAGTATCCTGTAATCTCCAACTCGTATTCTAAATAAACTTTTAGAACCTTCAACTGTTTTTGTATCGTGAATAATTGGATCTTCCCTAAGTTTTTCTATTTTTTCTATTAACCTTTTGACGAGGACTTTGTCTGCTTTCTTTAGAAATTTTTTTGATCTGTTGGAATAGCGTACATTAAACATCATAATCCCAACTCTTTTTTAAGCTCTTCGTGCGATGCTAAGTTTCCTTCGGATTTTTCCAGAATATACTCTTGCAATGCCTTATAGTCGTCTTCCGTCATTATGCTGTCTATATCTACCATATGCTTTTTTATCTCCATTAATTCCCTCTTTACAAATTCCAGGTCTTTGTGTATTATTTCCAATGTTACGGTTTCCATCTGTTCTCACCTCCTTTCATGTCTTATCCCTTCATACTTTCTTCCTTTACTTAAATAGTATCTTAAGCCATTATCCTATTAAACATTATTTTCTCGTGAAAATCTGTGTAATCACGTGGTTTTAAAACAGGAGCGGGAATTGGTAAAACCAAGAACTCAGTTACATGGGATAGAAATTTGTGAGCATGGAGGAAAAGTAGAAAGTGATAAGAAGGGGGGAGTAATAGACTTCAGTGCGAATTTAAACCCTTATGGACCGCCGGATTTTGTTTACGACGTGATAAAAGAAGCGATGGCAGAAATAAGTTTATATCCGGACACCGAGTCCCGCGAGCTAAGGGGAAAAATATCAAAAAAAATTGGATGCGAAGAGGAGGAGGTGCTGGTGGGCGCGGGTGTTTCAGAGCTTATACAGCTTGTAGCACTTTCCTTTGTAAAAAATAGGGCGCTATTGCCGAAACACACTTATGGCGAATATGAAGTTGCAGCGAAGATGATGGGTGCGAAAATCAAACGTGTAGAAATGCCGGGTCTGCGGGTCTATCCAGAGCTAATTGAAGAGGAAATGGAGCCCGATGACGTGGTATTTATTTGCAATCCGAACAATCCAACGGGGCAGTATCTCGGTAAAAAGGAAATGGAGCAGATATTAGAAGCGGCTGAGAGAGCGGATGCACTGGTAGTGGTTGACGAAGCGTATGTGGATTTTGTAAGGGATGCTTTTCCATCGCATGATTTTTCTACTCGAAATATGATTATTTTGCGGTCTTTAACGAAATCGTTCGCTATACCGGGCGTGAGAATAGGATATGCGATTTCGTCAGCGGAGATTATAAGTGCGATGAGGAAAGTAAAAGCACCCTGGAGTGTTGACGCGTTTGCACAGAAGGTAGGAGAGGCGGCGATAGAGGATGCTGATTTTTTAGCTGAGACGAGAGAGAAGATAGAAAGGAGTAAGGGAAGAATGGAAGCCAGGCTTAGAGCGCTTAATCTGCATATACATTCGGATGCGAATTTTTATATTTTGGACGTAGGGAAAGCGGGGGAAGTGAAAAGAGAGCTTTTGACGCATGGGCTACTGGTGCGAGATTGCACTTCTTTTGGCTTGCCTTCTCATATACGGTTTTCAGTGCGAACGGAAGAGGAGAATGAGCGGTTAATAGTAATTGCAAAGTGCAAAGAGGAAATTGAAAAATGCAAAAATACTTTTTCTTTTTAAGAAAAGGTTTCTTGTGGAAATTATGGGGCTCTGCCCCATGTCCCTGCAAGCCCTGAAAGGGCTTATGTGTAATCTGTGGTTTGCTAAACAAATACGATTATTTGTAAACATGATCATGATGCCTATATCTGTAAAATATAACTATTTCACCCACAACTTCAAAAAGGATTACATAAGAGCCAACATGAGCACTTCTTTTTCCCTTTAACTCGTATCGTTTAGGTGGATAATGCTCTGGATTTTCAAGTATTTGATCTATTTTCTTATTTAGCCTATCTAACAGTACCTTGTCCTTTTTGATAACCTTAACGTCTTTTAGGAAAAGTTTTGTATATCTCTCCTTGTATCTCATCTTCATAGGGACTCAAATAGTTTTTCCCGTTCTTCTCTATTCTTTACTTCTATGTATTCGCCCCTCCTATATGCTTCTTCACTCTCTTTGACCTCTGCTATAAACTCATCAGAGAACTTCTCTTCAAATTCCATATCCACCAATCGCTCGCATTTTATCAGATGTTCGTATCTCTCTCTAGGGAT
>WJOV01000052.1 GCA_009618475.1 Methanosarcinales archaeon
ACAGAAGAGAATAATTATACATTTATAACGCTACTTGTAGATGACCTTGCGCAATTAAAAGATCCGGATGCTTTTGAAGATATTAAACAGGCTTTTGCAAATGAGTTGATAGATGAATTTGTTATCAATTTAGAGTGTGTTAAGCGTATATACGAGATGCCTGACGAAAATATGGAGTACCATCGTCATGAGAAGGACCCAATGGATCATTTCTCGCAGAAGAACATTGACTATCTCTATAAAGTGAATTATGAAAAATCCACAAAAACACTGGACTATCCTCAGCAAGTATATGAAGACGATACAGACAGTAAATCAAAATTCACGAAAGGTAAAAGGAAGGAGAAGAAGATAGGTCGAAATGATCCATGCCCCTGTGGATCGGGAAAGAAATATAAGAAATGCTGTTTGGGAAAAGACACGGTATAAAATATTGCTCTAAAACCGAACCCTGGGCGAATATAAGTATGGAAAGATAAAATGGAGGAACGTAAAAGTGCATGAAAAACGTGATGATCCTGATCCAAGTCGTATCGGGAAAAAATACCAAATACCAGTAATTGAACGGGAAGTTACATTCACTCTTGATGATGGAACAATAAATGTAATGCTGAGCAAATTATGCTAAAATATGACAGTACAGAGTTAACTCATGCCTAGGCAAAAGAAATAACTGAACTCCAATTGGATAAAGTTCAGTGACATATAATTCAGCGTGTTCGGTGGGAACTTTTGGTCTCATTGTTATGCCATCGCGTGGTCATAGAACTAAGCATTTCTGGATATTTTAGTCAGGAACCTACGCTATCCTTTTCTTTTTCTCTCAAAAACTCTTTAAATTTGCGTTCAAGCTCTGGAATTTTTCTTTTAATTAATTCGATCATTTCCTCATCTTCCTCTGCATTCATTCCTCTATCGTATTGAGCGTGAATAAAACTGCCAACAATAGAGTCCAATACACCAGCCGTATAACTCAACAAAGTTTCAAGCTTTGGTTCTATCCCTATTTTCTCTAGAAAAATCATTCCTGCTTCTGCTATTTCATCAAAGTTCAAAAGACAGTCATTAATCCCTTCTTCTAACCTCTCTTTAACTTCGTTTGGAAGTGTCATGTTTCTGATTATATCTTTACTTTTTTACTTAAAAAGACATGAAGGTGAAAACCGAAGCGAATATGATTGTGCAGAGCAAAGTTCATACTATCCAGTTGGCAAAAAGCCAACCTTCGGAACTGAACCTTGCATCCAGTCTGGTAACATTGTGTGCTGAAGCCAGGGGGATGAGATACCGGACGGTGAAATTGTGTAGGTGTATTCATTCAACACCCAACAAGTTGACAGTCCCCTTGAGAATAAAAACAAGTAAAAGTTATTTACAGATTGAAGATAATATCTGAAGATTGTTTTTATACCCCTTTCACCATCGCCCTCACCACGTCCACGTCCGCATCCACCTCTTTTGGCGGTTCACATATCTTTATCACGCGTTCCGGGTCCTTCAATAAATGCCCGGTAGTTATGCATACAATCCTCTCATCCCTCTCGATTTTCCCCATCTCGACTAACTTCTTCAGCCCTGCAATAGAAGCCGCACTCGCAGGCTCTACACCTATCCCTTCCAACCTTGCCAGCATAAACTGCGCTTCTGTTATCTCATCGTCAGTCACCGATTCCGCAACTCCACCTGAGCTTCTAATTGCGTGCAACGCCTTTGCTGCATTCACCGGATTCCCTATTCTTATCGCAGATGCAATCGTTTCCGGTTTATCTTCCGGTATTATCTCCGCTTTGCCTTCTTTAAAAGCGTTCACTATTGGTTTCGCACCCTCTGCTTGAATGCCCGTCATCTTTGGAATGTCATCTGTGATATCCAACGTCTTCAGCTCCGAGAAACCTTTAAAAATCGCACTTATGTTCCCCGCATTCCCTACCGGCAGAATAACCCTATCTGGAACTTCCCAGTCGAGTTTTTCCGTAACTTCAAATGCTATTGTCTTCTGACCTTCCAACCGGTACGGATTCACGGAATTTAACAAGTAAAGCTTCTCTTCCTCGCATAACACTCGCACGACGCGTAAAGCATCGTCAAAATTACCTTTTAGCGAGAATACCTTTGCACCGTGCATCATCGCCTGTGCCACTTTCCCTAATGCTACTTTACCCTTTGGCAGCAGGACGTAGCAAGGAATACCGGCTTTTGCCGCAAAAATAGCAAGCGATGCGGAAGTATTACCCGTAGATGCACATGCCACGCCTTTCACACCCAATTCCACCGCTTTCGTTACTCCCACTGTCATTCCCCGGTCTTTAAACGAACCGGAAGGGTTCAGTCCTTCGTGTTTCACCCATAAATCATCAATGCCAATGGATTTTGCAAGTCTATCACACCTGTACAGAGGCGTATTCCCCTCATTTATCGTTATAGGCTTTGTTTCTTGTTCATCGAAAGGCAATAAAACACGATATTTCCACACACCCTCTCCTTCCGCTTTAACCACTTGCTCCGCACCTATTTCCGAATAATCGTATTTTATATCCAGCAAGCCATCGCACTTTCTGCACGTATATACTACGTCTTCCCTGGAGAAGCGTGCACCGCATCTTATGCATTTCACTTCGTATTCTCTCATGCTAAAATCCTATAATATCCCCCGTGTTAATAAAGATGTCAACCCGGTTGCTGGTGTGGTCTTCCGTATAAAACTGACCGCTTTCTCCTCTTTCACGCCGTAACGCCAACTTCCTTCAACATCGCCTCTATCTGCGCAGACGTGAATTGCTTTTGTGTCATCGCACCGACTGGGCATTCGGGAATGCAAGCGCCACAGCCTTTACAGAGCGCGGGGTTCACATTCGATTTCCTCGTTCGTAACACGAGTTCCTCAAACTCCATCGTCTCTTCTTTTAACTCTATCGCTCCAAAGGGACAAACCTCCTCGCAAGAACCACAGCCGATGCAAACTGCTTCGTTCACTTCCGCGATTATCGGCTCCACTTCTATCGAGTCTTTGGATAAGATACTGCAAACCCGCGATGCCGCTGCCGATGCCTGTGCAACGCTATCCGGAATGTCTTTTGGCGCTTGACAGCATCCCGCAATGAAAATACCATCGGTAAGCGTATCCATTGGTCGAAGTTTCGGATGCGCCTCAAGGAAGAATTTATCTCCACTTTGCATTATCTTCAACTTTCTCACCATATCAAGGACGTCCTTCCGGGGAACGATCCCGGTTGCGAGCACTACGAGGTCTGCTTCCTTCTCCACGGTGCCACCTTCACTTATCGTCTTCACTCTCAACTTTCCATTCGCTTCCTTTTCTACTTTTATCGCATCTGCTAACTCCCTTCTTATGTAATTCACTCCCTCCTCTTTCACTCGCCAGTAGAATTCCTCAAATCCTTTACCAAACGCTCGAACGTCCGTATAGAACACTGTTACATTTGCATCCGGAATATGCTCCGTCACCAAATGCGCCTGTTTCGCTATATACATGCAGCAGACCCTGGAGCAATATTCATTCCCTTTTCCTCCCTCTACCTCTTTCTCCCTCGAGCCCACACAGCTTATGAAAACCACCTCTT
>WJOV01000117.1 GCA_009618475.1 Methanosarcinales archaeon
TCCAATTGATGAAATCCCGGTCTGGGTCCTCCTTTTCTCGTCGCCCTGCATATCCTCCTGTCGCCGATTGGAAATCCCCGTGGTTTTGAAAAAATGCCGTTCTTATCCATCTTCCTTACCTCTTCCACTATCTCCCTTACCTTCTTCTCTTCTCCTTCCACCAATGCACCAAAGCACGTCTCCTTTACTCTAATGTCCATGCCGGGACCTGCCGCCATGCTCGTCTCTTCGCTAATCATAGACAAAATCTTACTCTTCACCTGCCCCGGTGTTATCGTCGAGTCAGGCGAAACCAAAATTAGCCTCGTCTCAATCACCATTTCCCTTCTCCTTCTTTTTACTTCCTTTTATATAACTTTCTATTTATTTTCTAAAAAGAAAAAGTGTTATGCAAGTGCGAACAAGTTCTTCACCTGCGCCTCCACCTGCACGTTTTTGAAATGCCGCTGCTCCATCGCACCCACAGGGCAGGTTGCCGCACAAGTGCCGCATCCTTTGCATATCGCACCCACAACCATCACCCTGTTCTCCTTCTCGTCCAATGTCAATGCACCATAAGGACAAGCATCCACGCATAAACCACATCCTATGCAGCTCTCATCCGAAGCTGCCGTTATACCCTCTATTTTCGTCTTCCCCGTGACGAGTAATCTCGCCGCTCTTGATGCCGCTCCACTACCTTGCGCAACTGCAAACGGTATGTCCTTCGGACCCGATGCGCCTCCTGCGACAAATACACCACCTAATACCGTATCCACAGGACCCAACTTCGGATGCGCCTCCATAAACAGACCATCCGCAGCACGCGGTATCTTCAGCATCTTCGATATCTTTTCTATATCCGAATGAGGCACGATGCCAGTGCCGAGAACGACTAAATCCACTTCTATATTCCTCACCACTCCCTTCAACGTATCCTCAGCCCTTATCACCAGATTCCCATTCGCCTTCTCTATCACCTCCGAAGGTCTTCCGCGGACGAATCTTATGCCAATCTCCCTTGCTCGGTTGTAAAACTCCTCATAACCGCGGAACGGCGCTCTTATGTCCATATAAAATAGATAGCACGAAATCTCCGGTCGCTTCTCCTTCAATAGAATCGCATTCTTCATGTTAAACATGCAGCAGACCCCGCCAGAGCAATGAACGTTCGTTTTTATGTCTCGAGAGCCAACGCAATTGATGAATCCCAGCCTCATGGGCTCTTTACAATCCGAAGCTCTTATAACGTGTCCTTCCGTCGGACCCGCGGCATTCAAAAGCCGCTCAAATTCCATCGTCGTTATTACGTTGTCATATAGCCCATATCCGTAGTCGTTTCTCGGCTCGGGATCATAAGTTACGAACCCCGGCGCTACTATTATCACTCCCGCTTTCACCTTACTATACTTCTTCTCCTGCGAGAAATCTATCGCACCACGCTCACATGCTTTTATACATGCTTTGCACTCCTTACCTTCACTTCTTAAACAATTTTCCAAATCTATTACCGCACGGAGCGGAACGGCCTGAGGGAAAGGCACGTATGCCGCTCCACGAATACCGAATCCTTCATTAAAGTCGTATGGCACTTCTACCGGGCATTTCCCCGCACACTGTGCGCACCCCGTGCATTTATCTATATCTACATACCTCGGCTTGTGTTCTATCGTGATCTCGAAATTACCCACGAAACCTTCCACTTCCACTACCTCGGCATACGACATTATCTCGATGTTTTCATTTCGTGCCACTTCCACCATCTTCGGTCCCAAAATGCAGATAGAGCAGTCATTCGTTGGAAACACCTTGTCAAACCGAGCCATCCTTCCTCCAATCGAAGGCTCCTTCTCCACCAAATACACGTGGAATCCCATGTCTCCAAGGTCCATCGCCGCTTGCATCCCTGCAACCCCCGCGCCTATAACCAGCGCATTCCGGTCCACTGCCACTTCCGATTCCTCCAAAGGCTCTAACAACTTAGCACGATAAACACCCATCCGAACTAAATCCTTCGCTTTCTTCGTTGCTCCCTCATGGTTCCATATATGCATCCAGCTACACTGGTCACGGATGTTAACGAACTCTAAAAGATATTGATTCACGCCAGCCTCCTCGCAGCACACTCTAAAAGTAGGCTCGTGCGTCTTAGGCGTGCACGCCGCAACCACCACGCGATTCAAATTATATTTGTGAATATGCTCCTGTATGTCCGCCTGTCCCGAATCAGAACACGTGAATTTGTTCACGGATACGCAAACCACCCCGGGCAGTGTCGCTGCATATCTCGCCACCTCATCGCAATCCACAACTCCTCCTATGTTTACGCCGCATCTGCATACGAACACGCCTATTCTTTCTTCACCTTCTTTCTCTTTCTCCATTTTCTATTTTTGCTTTTTGATTTGAATTTAGATATTTGGGTTTGTTTAGGATTTAGGATTTTTCACATCCACACGAGACTTCACGGGTGAGGGTCCCAACTCCTTTATCTCCTCTGTAAACTCTCGCATCACCTCTGCAAACTTCATCCCCTCTGATGCGGATATCCATTCCAGGCGAAGCCTCTCCGCTCCAAGCCCTAAATACTCCAACGCTTTTCTCGTATTTTCCACGCGCCGCTCCGCATTCAGGTTACCTGAGACGTAATGGCATTCACCCGGATGACAACCAGCGACGATGACGCCATCCGCACCGTTTTTGAACGCATCGAATATGAAAACCGGCTCTACCCTCCCGGAACACATTACCCTTACTATTCGCACTCCCGGCGGATATTGATAGCGGGATACACCCGCAAGGTCTGCACCAGCGTAAGAGCACCAATTACAGCAAAAAACCACTATTCTCGGCTCGAACTTCGGATATGTCTGGTCAAATTGCTCTGCTCCCATTTTAAAGTTCTAAATTAGCTCTAAGTCCTTTAATTTAGTCAGCAAGGTATTCACTGACCTTTCACAGTCCTCTACTGTCTTTCCACCTGTTATAACCAGCCTTCCAGAGCTGAATATCAGTATGGCACTCTTTGGCTCCTTTATCCGATATACCAACCCCGGGAAAACTTCAGGCTCGTACTCCATGCCTTCAAGCTCCAACCCCACTACAATAGCCCCGAGGTTGAGTTCTCTCCCTAGATTGGCGGAAGCAACAATATTTTGCACCTTAAACTCCGGATGCTCCACCACGTCTATGCCTAAGTTTCTAAGGTCGGAGGCAAGCTTGTCCATCACCACTCGCACACCTTCTTTAGTCTTAGACCCGGTGCAGACTACTTTCCCGGAACGAAAGATAAGGAAAGCGGATTTTGGATCTTTTGTCCTGTACACCAAACCAGGGAACTTCTTTTTCGTGAACACCGCATCTTCTAACTTCGATTCTATATATTCCAGGTCCAGACTATCAGCAATCCTTGCATTCGCTACTACATTTTCTACCTTTATTTCTGGTTTTATCATCTCTTCCCAATACTCCAAAATGCTTATAACATAAGGTAAGCTATAACTATACTATTGTTGTAATCTATAAAAGGTAAAGTATATATGAATATAGATAATACTTCGCGGAGAACCGGGAAATAGAATAGAGATGAAGAAGAGAGTAAAAAGGATAAGAGGAACAAGAACCTGCGGTGGCGGCTCGGCTAAGAAGAGGAGAGGGAAAGGAAGTAAAGGGGGTTCAGGTAACGCAGGTGCCTACGAACATCATTTCGTGCGGTCTTTGAAAAAGGGTATAAGAAAGGGAAAAAACAAGTCCCAACTACTTCTTCAAAATCGCAGTGCTGATAAGGCGGTGAATGTAGGTGAGCTGGAGGAGATGCTGGAAGAACTGGTAGAAGAAGGAAAAGCGGAAGAGAAAGCGGATGGCATTTATCTCGATGCACCTCGGCTTGGCATACAAAAAATATTGGGCAAGGGGAAAGTAACGAGGAAGCTGACGGTTAGGGCAACCAAAATTTCAAAGGTGGCAAGGGAGAAGATAGAAAGAGCAGGTGGGGAGGTAGAAGTAGCGAGTGGAGTGTGAATATTGCCATAGATGACTGAGATAAGATTAAGAGATGCTTTAACACCGATTTTAAGTAAATTCCCTATGGTTGAACGCCCGGGGTGGCACATTCATTTTAAAGCGAAGTTAGGCTGGACTGTTGCCATACTCGTTCTCTTTTTTGCCCTCGGCAACGTTCCCCTCTTCGGGCTAGGTCCGGACTCACTGGACCTTTTCGGCAGATGGCGTGCAATCTTTGCGGGTGAACGATTCTCGCTGACTGCTCTTGGAATCATGCCAATCGTTGATGCTTCCATTGTCTTACAGCTTCTTGTCGGTTCGGGAATAATAAAATTGAACTTGAGCGACCCAAAGGACCAGGCGTTTTACCAGAACATACAGAAACTGCTCGTTGTAGTATTCGCAGTTTTCATTAGCTTGACTTATGTCGTGGGCTTTTATAAGCCCAACCCGGAAATAGCCTTACAACTTGGTGTATCTTTGCAGGTCATCTCGCTCATGCTCTTCATTCAGGTATTTCTCGGCGGCATGCTTATATACTTCATGGATGAGGTGGTATCGAAATGGGGGATAGGGTCAGGCGTTTCGTTGTTCATCATCGCCGGCGTCTCTCAAGCGATAATTACCGGTCTTATAAGCCCAATCCGCGTCGGGGGATGGGCAGTGGGCGTGATACCGAGATGGATACAAATAGCGGGGCAAGTACCAGCATACGAGATATTAGAAGGAGGAATAATTTTCCTTTTCGAGCATTACATGATAGCACTTATATCAACCATTGCGGTATTTTTCTTCGTCGTTTACCTCGAGAGCACCCGGGTAGAGATACCGTTGGCGCATTCCATGGCAAGAGGTGCACGCGGTAGGTTTCCGATTAAGCTGTTATACGCAAGCGTGCTTCCGATGATTCTTGTAAGAGCGTTACAGGCGAGCATACAGGGTTTTGGAAGGATGCTTTATAATCATGGAATTACTATATTCGGGACGTATGATGAAGCGGGCACTGCAATATCAGGCTTGGTGTATTATCTTGACCCTATTTATAGTCCCTGGGATTGGTTCCCGGGTCTTATGACAGTGCCTTATGCGGGCTGGCAAGTTGCCACGAGATTGACTATTGACCTTTCTTTTATGGTCGTAGGTGGAGCGATATTCGCTCTGTTCTGGATAAATACTACGGGAATGGGAGCAAAGGACGTGGCATCGCAGATACATCGTTCGGGGATGCAAATCCCCGGGCATCGGAGAAGTCCAGTAACGGTAGAGAGATTGATGGAGGGCTACATCCCGAAAATAGCGCTAATGGGTGGTGCTATCCTGGGTGTGATGTGCGTGGTTTCAAATATGTTTGGCACACTTGGGCAGGCATCCGGGACTGGCTTGCTCCTGGCGGTGAGCATTGCTTACAGGCTTTATGAGGACGTGGCATCCGAGCAGATGATGGAGATGTTCCCGGCGATGAGAAGGTTCTTCGGCGAATAATAATGAAGGCGAGATTGAAAGAGAAAAGATTGAGGGATGCATTAACACCTTTTTTAAGTAAAATCCCGATGGTTGAACGTCCCAAAAGGCGTGTTCCATTCAAGACAAAGCTCGCATTTACCATCGGTATACTTATTCTTTATTTCGCATTGGGTAATATCCCCCTCTTCGGGCTATCTCTGGAATCACTGGACCTCTTCGGCAGATGGCGAGCGATTTTCGCAAGTCAAAGGTTCTCGCTCAGTGCTGTTGGGATTATGCCAATCATAAGTGCTTCGATTATTTTACAAATTTTAGCAGGTCCAAAAATAATGAAGCTCGACTTAACCAATCCCAGGGACCAGGCGTTTTATCTGAACATGCAGAAACTGCTTGTTCTTTGCTTCGTTGTTTTCACAAGCTATACCCTTACTATGGGCTTTTATATGCTCAATCAGACTATAGCGGACCAACTCGGTGTATCCTTGCGCTTCATCTCCTTCTTACTCTTCCTTCAGGTCTTTTTCGGCGGTATGCTCATATATTACATGGAGGAGGTGGTATCGAGATGGGGAATAGGCTCAGGAGTGGGTCTTTTTATCGTTGCGGGTGTCTCTCAGCAAGTAATTACCGGTCTTATAAGCCCAATCCGTGTAGAAGGATGGGCAGTGGGCGTGATACCGCGATGGATACAAATAGCGCAGCAGGTAGAGCCATACGAGATATTGAGGGGGGGAATAACTTTCCTTTTCGATCATCACTTAATCGCACTTATCACAACAGTCGCTTTGTTCTTCCTCGTGATTTATCTGGAGAGTGCTCGCATAGAGCTAAAAATACCGGGATATTTAAAAAGGAGAGGTGGTAGACGTAGAGTCAGATTTTCAGTTAAGCTTGTGCACTTTATGTATCCGGTAGTTATTCCACTGCTATTTTTGAATTTGGGAAGGAGTCTTCAGGCGAGCATACAGGGATTTGGAAGGATGTTTTATACTCGTGGAATTACTATATTCGGGACGTATGATGAATACGGAACGGCAGTATCAGGCTTGATGTATTATCTCAATCCCATTTACAGCCCCTGGGACTGGGTGCCCCCGCTTTTGCACAGTGCATATCCGAACGTTGCAGGCTGGCAAATTGTAATAAAAGTAGCAACCGACATGTCAATAATGGTCACATGCGCAATGATAATCGCTCTATTATGGATAAAATTATCACCGGGCATGGAAGCGAAAGACATAAAAGCAATGATTCGGAACTCCAAACTTCCGATTTACGGTCATAGTAGGGACTTAAAAGCGATAAAGAGAGCGGTTGACAGATACACACCAAAGATTGCAATGATGGGTAGTGGTGTCTTAGGTGCTTTGCTTGTAATTGGGAATATGTTCGGCACACTTGGTACAGTAAGTGTGCTGTATCTTTTCCTGAGTGTGATTGTTATTTATGGGATTTACGAAGAGATTACCTCTGAGTGGAGTTAGCGATTGCTGGCGGGTATTTATTTACCGCCGAGAACGCAGAGAGCGCTGAGATGACAAAGAAAGATTGAACACTGTCAAGATTCTGAAGGACGGTATCGGGGTGGTGAATGATTTCCCCAACTCTCCGCGTTCTCTGCGGGCTCAGCGGTAAGCAAGTATCTGGCGGGAGATGTTGGAGAGAAAAAAAACCGCTAATTATTTATGCTCTCGTTTTTTTATTTTTCTAAGACTTTGAGGATACGGAAGATAAAAGGGGGTGAAGGTGAAAGATGGCAAAAAAGATTGTTATAGTTGGTGGAGGCATTGCCGGGATATCCGTGTTGAGGAACTTACTTGCAAGGAAGGACGAAGTAGAAGGGGGGATGGACTTAACGCTAATAAAGCGAGAGAAGAGCGGCTGGGTGTCCACTTGTGGATTGCCTTTTGCTTTGCGTGGCTGGTATGAGATAGATAGGACAGAGATAAACAAGCCGCAGTTTTTCCTCGATCAGGGCGTTGATTTCAGAGTCGAGACAGAAGTAACGAAGCTAAATTTGGAGGGGAGTAGCGTGACGCTCAAAACGGGCGAGGTGCGAAAATACGATTATCTCGTTATTGCAACCGGTAGAAAACCATCCGTGCCGGCAGCGGTAGCGGAAACAGAGATTGAAGGCGTTTATACGTTTAATAACGAAGATGATGCGAGGAAAATAGAAGCGGTGATGAACGCAGAGGGTGTGAAAAACGCTTTTGTCCGTGGTCGTGGCATAATAGGGCTGCAAGCCGCAGTGGCTTTCTCAGAAAAGGGATTGGAAACAACAGTTCTTGGTGGACCTCCTTCTTTGCTGCCTTCCAGTTTAGACCCGGATATGGGCGATATGGTGAAGGAGTGGTTGGAGAAGCAGGGAATAAAGCTCATTCTTGAGCGGAAAGAGATAACCGCGTTAAAAGGAGACGGGGGACGCGTGAAATCCGTGGTGATAGGCAATGGGGGAGAGGAGGAAGGAATTCCTGCGGATGTGGTCGTTATTGCAAAGGGAATGAACCCGAATACCGAACTTGTGAGGGATGCCGGGATAGAAACAGGAGAAAGTCGTGGAATAGTCACGGACAGTGTAATGCACGTTAAAAAAGGGCGTGGATACATGAAAAATGTATATGCAGTCGGCGATTGCACCGAAGTTGTAGATGGCATCACGCATCGTCCAAGATTGAGTCAATTAGCATCCACCGCAGTAGTTCAGGCGAAGGTCATCACAGATAACGTACTCAGTGATGTCACAGGACAGCCAGCCTTATATTCTTCTTACGAGCCTTGTTTGAGTCCAACCGTAGCAGATATAGGTGGTTTGCTGGCTGGGTCTGTGGGTGTGACATCAGAGGCAGCGGCAAGGGCAGGTATAAAAGCGGTAAGTGGTAAGGCAACGAAACTCATAAAGGCGCGATACTTCCCAGGTGCGAAGCCTCTCACGTTGAAATTGATCTTCGATGCATATACCAAGAAATTGATAGGGGCGCAGATGGTCGGCGAAGCTACTGTTGCGGAACGTGTAAACGAGTTGGAAGTTTCTATACGTACAGGTATAACCGCAGAGGAGATGCGAAATACGGAGCGATGCTACGACCCCTCGCTGGCTTTGCTGGCAGATGCGACGATAGAAGCAGCGGAAAAGGCTTTGGGAATCACACCAGTCTCTTAAGCCTTTTCTTTTATTTTTTATTCAAAGCGTGATAACCTTCTTCGCCTTACCTAATTCTGCCAGCAGGTCTGCCAATTCAAGCTTCTGTAGACCTTCAGGGATTTTAAATCCCGGTGGTTTCCCTCCCAGGAGTTTCATCCAGGCATAGCAAGCAAATAGAGGCACTCCTGCACTGTTTGCCATTTTTATCAGTTCAAAAGGGTCTGAAGAGATACCCATCCCCGCTGCATTTTTCTTTATATCTTCCGCATATCCCTCTAACCCCGGGGCATACCTGTACTTCTTATCCACAAGCGCTGCCAATCCCTCTTGCATGAACACTACCGCTATATCCTCCCCTGCCTTCTTCCCATTTGTAGCGACGATAAGAGTACTCAAATAGGAGTTTATCGTTCCCTCCTTACAGAGTATTAAGGTCTCAGCCATTTTTATCACCATCTAAGATGTGTGTTTCATCAGTTTATAAAGTTTTTGATATTTCGCTCCGGGACAAAGTCTACAAAATATCTTCAATCAGCCGCTTCGCCCACTTCAACTTCTTCTTTTTTCTCTCACTTATGTGCTTATCCTCGAAATCAAACCCTATGAGTTCTATTTCCTTCGCACCAAATTCCTTCGCCAGAAATACACACCTGTCGCCATCCGTGAACCCGCCGAAGTTGTGCACGTTACGAAGTGGCTCGCTCTGCGTTGTGCATATCACATTCGCGTTTAATGCGGGCAATACCTTCTTCAGCATCTCTATGTTGTCACCGTGCGCATGCACCACGATTATCGAACCAAGCCTGTTTGCATGGATTATATCCGCGACGTCCCCGTCAAGGTCGGTAACCACGAGGTCGGGTATTATGACGTTGCGTAGAAGGACAGAAGTGGCACCATCCGCAGCTATCACACGAGAAGAGGAAGAAATATTGAGCTCTTTTTCCCTCTCTCTTATATCACGCTCCAGACAGGGTGCATTGCCACAAATTATTACTCTTTTCCCTTTTATTCGCTTTTCTATCTCTTGTTTTACGTTTTTCCTTACCCTTCCTTTTCGGGTTATTATCTCTAATGCCACCCTCGCCGCTTCATCGTCTTTTTCTCTATCGAATCCAAAATCTTCCAATATCTTCTCGTATATCGGCTCCCAATCACTATACTTCATATCAAACTCCCGTTAAAAACCGAAAGGTTAATCAATGAAAAAGAAAGGAAAAGTTTAAAAGGACATATCGGATATTACAAAAATAAGGAAGAATAAATGAACGTAGAAGAAAGTAAGACAGAGCACAAGGCGAAAGGGAAAGGTAGGACGCCACGAGTAATCTTTGGTTGTGGAAGAATTGGCTATGCGGTGGCAAAGGAGTTGAAAGGGCGGGGGATAGAAGTCATCATCGTGGATATAGATGAGAAGAAGGTGGAACTGCTGAAGGAGGAGGATTTCATTGCTTTCGCCGGTGACATAAGCGGCTCAGAGATAATCAGTAAGGTATTAAGCGAGGGTGAGCCAGAAGCGGTCTTTGTCCTGAGCAACGACAGCGAAGTGAACAAAAAAGCGGTGAAGAATGTAAATGAAAGGTTGCCTCATGCTTATTTAGTAGTGCGAGCGATTGGTCCGGAGGATAAAGAAGACTTAAAGGAGTTAGGCGTGGACGTGGTTTTGTCCATTCCGGATATAACGGCGAGAACAGCGATAGAGTATCTGGAGAGAGAGAAGTCCAGGAGGAAAGCGAAAGAATTGAGTTCAATGATAGAAGAGATAAAGGGGAGAAAGAAGGGTAAAAAGAAGTTGGGAATTGTGGTTCACGACAGCCCGGATTCGGATGCAATCGCTTCTGCTCTTGCACTAAAGCAAATAGCAAAGCACGTGGGCGTACCTGCGGATATATTGTATCGTGGAGAAATAGGGCATCATGTAAATCGAGCTTTTGTAAACATCTTAGGAATAGCGATGAGGAGAATAGAGCATGAGGACGAATTAAAGGAATATGCTAAGTTGGCGCTTATAGATGCCACCGTCCCGGGTGCAAACAATCCGTTGCCTCCGCCGCCGGAAGGTAATGTGAATATCATCATAGACCATCATGCGGCGAATAATAAGGGAAGCGTATATGCGGATTTTTTTGACGTCCGAACAGCGAACGGCGCGACTTCAACGATAATGACGAGGTATCTACAGGAATTGGATATACCGGTGGATAAAGTGCTGGCAACTGCACTTTTGCATGGAATAAGGACGGATACAAGCGGCTTTAAGCGAGAGACGCATCCATCAGATTTTTCCGCTGCCGCTTTCCTTCATTTAAAGGCGGATAGAGACCTTTTAGAGCAATTAGAGACGCCACCTATGTCCACAGAAATGCTGAACGTGGTAGGTGGTGCGATATTGCACAAGAAGATAAAGGGGAGCTATTTAATCACGAATGTAGGTGCAGTGGCGAATCGGGATGCAATTCCGCAGGCTGCGGATTATTTGCTCAATCTGGAAGGAATCTCAACGGTTATCGTGATGGGACTATGCGAGGATATGGTATGCGTTTCAGGAAGGAGTAAGGATGTAAGGATGAATATAGGAGATGCGTTTGTCAGGGCATTTGGGGACATAGGCTCCGCAGGAGGGCACGCTACGATGGCTGCTGCACAGATACCGCTTGGTATCTTCAGTGGTATAAAGGATAAAGATACGATTATACAACTCGTAGAAGATGCGGTGTCAAAACGCTTCCTGTCGGTTATGAAAGAGGAAAAAAGCGAATAAAAACTTTTTTAGAATTTTACCATCTGGGCATGTGGCACGCCATTCACGGAAATTACATTGGCTTCTTCGATAAAATCGTTGTCTAATGCGCATTTTATTGCTCTTTCACCTACTAAATTCGCTATGGTTGCGTGTTTCAAGGAATCCACCACTTCTCTTTCGGTTGCTTCTTCACCTTTATAAAAACTTTCCGAGATTTTCAGGAGAAGACCGTCGCCTTCAAAACTTTCCCCTATCAACTCCGTATCGCATACTGCCACCATTATGTCCGCGCCGAAGTTATACTTCTTTACGTATATCTTTTTTTGGGTGCTCACAATAAATAAAGAATAAGTTATCTTAAAATCAAATTAAATTAGATTAGAGGGTAATAATTAGTATAGCTAAGTAGGTAAATATACCCCTATTGGCTATTCTCAATTTAGAAAAGGGCTCGTAGCTTAGTCTGGTTGGAGCGCTCGGCTGATAACCGAGAGGTCCGGAGTTCAAATCTCCGCGGGACCATCAACACTTTTTCTTTTTAGAAAAAAGAAAACCTGTGCTAAAAGAAAAAGTCGAAAAATCAGACGTGGACATCGCCGCAGTGGTTGCCGATGAACTAATCCGAACAGAGTTGAGAATAGCCTGGACGAACTTCTGTTTCAAATCCTCAAGGAGAAAAGCGAGCTTATAATATTCCAGTGCTCGTAAGATTGAAGTTAGAGAAAATTATAATAAAGTGTCCTTCTTTTATAAAGTTCAAACAGTTTATTTATAATCAAAGAATAGAAAGGAGTTAAAAATGGTAAAAGAAGAAGAGATAAAACTGGGTTTTGTCGTGTCAGAGTTCCACCGCGACATTACGTACCAAATGGAGATACTGGGTAGGGAGCATGCAGAGTTTCTCGGTGCGAAAGTTTCTATCACTTTATACACGCCGGGAACCTTTGACATGCCGTTAGCAGTGAAGAAAATGCTAACCGATGAAGAAGTAGATGCCGTGGTTACCCTGGGATGTATAATAGAAGGTGCAACGGAGCATGACGAAGCGATAGCATCGCAGCTAACGAGGAAGATAATGGACCTTTCGCTGGAGTATGGAAAACCAGTGGCTTTGGGCGTATCAGGACCGGGGATGACGAGATTAGAAGCGCAAGAAAGGGTAGATTATGCAAAAAGAGCGGTAGAAGCGGCAGTGAAGATGGTGAAGCGGTTTAGGGGTTTAGAAGGTTAGAGGTTTAGCCAGTTAGCGGTTCAGCGGTTCAGCGGTTTAGCAGCGAAAGACTAAGCGGCTGAAATGAAAAAGAATGATTGACGATGCAGAATTTTAAGGAATTAAACGTGTGGCAAAAAGGGATTGAACCTGTAGCGATAGTGTACAAGATTACCGCCTCATTTCCAGAGGAAGAGAAATACAGTAATTGCTCAAAATCTTGTGGATTTCAAGCAATTAAATGCAAAATCACTTTTTCTTTTTACAAAAATGAAAACCTGTGCTAAAAGAAAAAATAATAGTTTCTTTGGTAAAGCTTTCTTTCTTAAAGAAAGGTTTATTTTAAGCAATTTATAGCCATTGCCCGGGGTTCTTGCGCAGAGTTAAATAAAGTCCAAACCACCAACATGCTAAACCGCTAAACCGCTAAACCGCTAAACCGCTTGAAGTCACCTCAACCTTGCTGGAATCTCCTGGTTCCTTATCAAATCTTCAACGCTTTCTCTCGACCTTATCAAATCTACCTTTCCATTGCAAACCAACACTTCCGCACATCTCGGTCGCCCGTTATACTGCGAACTCATCGAGAATCCATAAGCACCCGTATCCAGTATTGCAACTAAATCGCCTCTCTCCACTTCCGGGAGCATTCTATCTTTCGCTATTATATCTCCCGCTTCCTT
>WJOV01000062.1 GCA_009618475.1 Methanosarcinales archaeon
AAAGCGTCGGATGGCGCAGAGGAAAGAGGTGAGGAGGGGGTGATTGAAACAATTGATGAACAAATGAACAAACAAACATATCTTTATTTAAATAGAGGGCTACATAATATCCGTAGGTGAAGAATATGCAAAATAGTCCAGTTTCACTTCGTGGCATCTCGCCGCGTTTAAGTAACTCGTATATTTTTTTGGCTATCGTTTCGATAATCATAGGGATTCTTATCTTTAATTTCTTTATACAAATTCCGCACGTTGGAGTAATTACCATTGATACCATTATTATGGACGAAGAAACGAAGGATGAAATTGTTAAGACGTTAAGATATGCAAGAGACGACAATTCAATAAAAGCCGTTGTATTAGATATGAATTGCCCGGGTGGCGAGGCGTCAAAGATTGAGGAAATTTATCTTGAGGTGCTTAGACTTAGAAGCAAAAAGCCAGTCGTTACTTCAATCGATGGGATGGGTGTATCGGGAGGGTATTATATTGCAGCAGCTTCAAATTTTATTTACGCGAAACCATCATCCGATATTGGCAATATAGGCGTTATTTCCACGCTTCCCAGCTCAGAGAGTTTAGACGAGGAACGCATAATTAGTGGTCCATACAAGATTACGCAGTCAAAGAAGCATTATGCAAGCCAGGTTGAAATGATAAAGCAATATTTTGTCGAGTCTATCATTGCACAGAGAAAAGACCGATTGAACATAGATAAAGAGACTCTATCCAGAGCGGAGATTTATACCGGTATCGAGGGAATGAGATACGGACTTATAGATGGGATAGGCACGAGGTCCGACGCGATTGAAAAGGCAGCGAGTTATGCGGGCATTGCCAATTACGGATTAGTTGACATTAACAGAGCGGTAAGCATCAACGAAAACGCTCCTGAACTCATATCTCCGTCTTCGAATGATACCTTATCTAAAACAGACACAGTGCCAGCAAATTACTATTTTTATTTTACATGGGAGAGAGAGTGAAGGGCTATGAGAAAAATACTGTTCATGGTGCTAATCGTAGGCATTGTGATAGGGGCACAAACACTGTTTTTTTATCGCGGATTATACTCTGCACCACCAATGAACATATACGATATTGAGGATATAGAGGTTTCCTCGCATCTCCCTACCGAATTCATTGACGTGCATGGAACGGGGGATGGAACTGTTCTAATAGATTCATCACATGATAATGGTTTCGAGTTAGAAGATTTGAACTTACTTGCGTATAGTATTATTTCAAGAGGCTATTCGATAGAGTATCTGGAAGAGAGTGCGAGTTTAGAAGAGCGATTGGCAAATGCAAGCGCGTATATAGTTATATCGCCGGCAACCGCATTCTCATGGGAAGAAGTGGAAGAAATAAAAAAATTCGTTGACAATGGTGGAAGGCTGATGCTAATTGACGACCCAACCAGACCCGTGCCTGAATCGAAAGACCGGATGAATACACTGTCAACGGAGTTTGGAATCGTCTATCGGAACGATTACCTATACAACTTAAAGGAAAATGCCGGAAACTTCAGGTATATTTATTTAACTGATTTTGAGGACAATGACATAACGAAGAACTTAAATAAACTGGTTTTCTATACTGCGTGTTCTATCAGCCCGTTAGAGAAAGGAGTAATATTCACCGATGAAAATACGTATTCGTCAATAAGAGAAGTGCCGGGGCGATATTCACCCGTTGTTCTCACGGACTCGAATGTGTTGGCTATTGGCGACCTGACATTTTTAACGGAGCCATATAACGTTCTGGATAATAATCAGTTGATTTCTAATATTGCAGACTTTTTGACGGATACTTCGGCGTAATGAGGCGGTGAATGGATGAACTAACGGTAATACGAGTCCCGATAATAACTGCACTACAAACTTTGGAAATAGCGAAGTTTAAAACCTTATCGAAAAAATAAATAAAGGAGGAAAACCCCCTTTTAAAATTTTAAACTGTTATGCTACCGCTCGCCGGTTCCCCGTCCCATGTCAAATCAGCATGTGTCACGCCATCTATCGTGAAAGTGAATGTCGTTCCACTTGGTGGATTCTTCACTGAGTCTGATTCTAACAATACCTGTCCACGGGCATCTGTCTCTCCGGAATCACTATTGCTTGTCGCATCACTCCAATGACCAGATACCGTTGCACCTTCAACCAGATTGCCAGAATCATCGAAAATGGTTACCGTTGCTACTGCCCATACAAATGTGTTTCGACCAGCTCTTCTACTATCTGTTGACATCTCGATGCGGTCTATGTGCATAGTGTAGGCAGGTACTTCAGTTACTGTGACTATCGCTGTATCTGTGTTCGTTAATCCGCCATTGTCGGTGACTGTGAGGACAGCGGTGTACACCCCTGCCGTTCCGTAAGCGTGAGTCGTTGTCACACCAGTTCCGGTGGTCCCGTCACCAAAGTTCCACTCATAAGCAATTATGATGCCGTCGATATCATAGGATTCTGAACCATCGAAGGTCACCATCTCGTCTACCAAAGCCGTTTGGTCTGGACCTGCGTCCGCTACCGGTGGATCATTGACTTCAGTTATATCAGCAGTTGTAGTGGACGGTTCAGAGTCCTCTTTGCCATCGTTTACAACCAAAGTGACGGCGTAAGTTCCACCAGCGGTATATGCATGGGTCGGATTTATACCGGTACCAGTTGAGCCATCACCGAAGTCCCAGGCATATGTCAGCGGGTCATCATCCAAGTCGTAGGAACCTGATCCATCAAAGGTAATGGCGCCATCTTCTGTCCCAGTGTATGGGCCATCTGCATCCGCCACCGGTGGGGTGTTAGGCACAGTTGGAGGAGGAACGGCTTTCTCGGCATCAACCAGACCGTATCCATACCAATAATCAAACTCTTCTGCACCTAAATCGTAAGCAGTATCTCGCAATTGTTGCCTAACCTGCGTATTTGCCCATTCAGGATAAGCTGCAATCACCAGAGCTGCGGTTCCTGCAACATGCGGACATGCCATCGAAGTGCCGCTCTTTATGCCGTATTCTTCCCCTATAATTGTTGAGTTAATACCCACTCCAGGAGCTGCAAGTTCAACATCTGGCCCTGTGCTTGAGAAACTCGCTTTTTCATCGTTACTATCAGTTGCTCCGACTGCAATAACGGAATCGTATCTCGCAGGATAATCCACAGTGTTAAATTCCACTCTGCCTCTACGATAATAATCATTTCCTGCTGCCGCAACTATAACTATGCCTGCCGCATATGCAACGTTACAGGCATCATGAAGTGGCTGATAATCTGTGTTGGTACCCAAACTCATCGATATCACTTGCATTTCATTATTTCGCGACCAATCAATTCCAGCAATTACGTCACTCAAATATCCACTTCCACCACTGTCTAACACCTTAACCGCATACAAGTGTGCTTCTGGTGCAACACCGACAACGCCTATATCGTTGTCTTCTGCTGCCACAATTCCTGCACAATGTGTTCCATGTCCGTTGTCATCCATTGGATCAGAGTCGCCGTTCACATAATCAGGTCCACCTACTTTATAGTTTGCATCCAAATCTGGGTGGTTGTAATCAATTCCAGTGTCAATGATCGCGACTTTAACTCCCAACCCTTTATTATATGCATGAACGATTTCTGCATCTATGCGATCAACACCCCAAGGAAGCGTTTCTTCAAGTGCATGCACTTCGCCATCCATCTCCACGTATGCGACTCTCGGATTTTTCTCAATCTTGTCTATTGCTTGTTCGGGTAGTTTTGCTGCTATTGCATCAATTATAGTGTATGAATACTTTATATCTCCACCATGTCCCCGAATCATGTCTTCACCCGCCTGGCCGGGCTTGTCCTTAAATCCAATTATCACAGGTACTTTTGGTTGTGTGTCTTTATCCGTTACGCCGCTTGCAAGCACAACCGTCACTGACATCACCATTAGCATTGCCATAAATATCGCTACAATTTTTTTCATTTTTTTCTCTTTTCACCTCCTAAGTTTTATTTACCTTTCCATCCCTTGATGAGAGGAATGTCATCTTATTTATCCTAACTTATGTTCACCTATAAATAATCCTCTACTTTTACCTCTTAAAAAACCTTCCTAAAGCAGAAATATTTTATATCAACAAATGATTTTTAGACGTTATCTTTATATTTCAACTCCTTAGCGTAGTTTTTCAGGATGCATAATCAAAATTATTTCAACTATGTGAAATAAAAATTGAATTGTGTTTGTTTACCACCGAAATCACGGAGAGCGCTGAGAAGACGAAAAAAGAGAGCCTCAACAGGATAACTGATTTTCCTGACTCTCTCTCTCTCTGTGTTCTCTGCGGGCTCCGCGGTAAACAAGTACAACAATAAATTCTATCCTGGTCCTCTTTCTCTCGCAGTAATTCCCGCTCCTCTTACTATTCTGCCTATTTCTGTCCTGTTATATTTTTTCAGCCATCTCTTGAAGTCCCTTTTGTGTTCTATTTACACTCGTTTCATGCCCGTGTATAGACACGTTAATTGCATGCTCTATGTGCGGCTTAGCCTGTTCAGGAACTTTATCCAACTCTAACAACGCTTCAAGAACTTCTACGTGTTTATAAGTCATGTTAATTGCACGCTTTATATGCGGTCTTTCTTGTTCAGGAACTTCATCTACCAAGTAAGATAAAATCACAGCGTGTTTATCCGTTGCATTGCACACGTGCTCGGCTAAATCCATTATATGTCCCTCCCTCTGTCTTTGCATGCACATAAAGGACTCATTAAGTTCTTCCATGTAATCTTCCATCAAACCTCCCGCCCACTCCGGTTTCCCAAGCTCTGTCATTGCTTTTGCTTCTGCTAACCGCGTTTCAGAATTTTTATACGCACGCATTTTGCAGCGAAAGTAGCAGCTCCAACGCCATTGTCTATATTTACCACTGCTAACCCGGGCGAGCAGCTCTGGAGCATAGAAAGAAGCGCTGCTACCCCTTTTCCTCCGAGTCCATATCCCACAGAAGTAGGAACACCTATCACTGGCACGTCCACAAGACTTGCTACTACGGATGGCAATGCACCTTCCATACCTGCAACCACGACTATCGCGGCTACGCGGGCGTTTACAAGTTCCTCAAGAGGTTCTACCAGCCGGTGTATGCCTGCAATGCCCACGTCATACGCTTTTATCACTTCACAACCGCAGACCTCGGCAACCACCCTCGCTTCCTCGGCAACCGGTCTATCCGCAGTTCCCGCTGCGATTAACCCTATCTTGCCTATCTTTTCAAACTCATATCCCTTCTTCTTTACTATTACCGTTTTCGCAACCGCGTTATAATCAATTTCAAACTCTTCAGTTTCTGCTTCTACACGCTTTTTTAGCTCTTCTACATCTTTTTCCCTCACACGGCTTATCAACGCAAAACCGTTGGCGGCTGCGAGTGCCATTGCGATGTCAGCCACTTCGGCGCTCCTTTTTCCCTCTGCAAGGATTATCTCCGGTATGCCGCTTCTATAAGACCTGTTTATGTCTATTCTTGCAAAATCCTTTATCTTTCTTACACTTTCCAACTTCAGTTCCTTGCACGCCTCTTCTATGTCTATCTTCCCACTCGCAAATCGCTTCAGTATCTTTTCCATATTTTCAAAAGAAAGTTTGTGTGAAAATCTATGTAATCCGGTAGTTATAAAAAGAGGGAGCAAACAAATACAAATTTTATATATAATCCCCTGATTATAAAAGAATTAATGCTGCGAAGAAATCCGTATCTCATCTGTGCCGCGTACTTGCTTCTGGTTACCTGTGCAGAGCTGTTGACGATTCTCAATGCAAGGGCAGGTATTGCATCACACGCAGTCATCATGTTCGCACTGCTTTTGCATTCCGCATTGAAATCAGATACGGATAAAAATTTATCACGATTTCTTATGGCTCTTGTTCTCGCACCTCTTATCCGAATACTGAGCTTAGCAATGCCGCTTGTTCAGTTCAACTGGCTCTCATGGTTCATGCTCATTTCCGTTCCTATATTCATTGCAATCTTTACCTGCACGTGGCTGCAAGAGCTCCGATCAAAGGACGTCGGGCTTTTTGTGCCTCAATTAAGAAATGCACCAATTGAAGCAGGCGTGATTCTCATTGCCATACCGTTTGGAATACTGGAATATCTAATTTTGAAGCCCAGCCCTATGTTAGAGCTAAGACCAATGACTTTTATCGCTTCCGCGCTCGTTTTCATTATATGCACGGGTTTTTTAGAGGAATTCGCATTCAGAGGCTTGCTACAATATAACGCAATAAGAGTGATGAGCAAATGGAGCGGAATTGTTTTTGTAGCGACCGTTTTCGGCGTGCTTCACGTTGGCAATCTCGCGCTTTTGGATTGTCTGCTTGCTTTTTCCGTTGGCTTTGTATATTCAATTGTTCGTGAAAAAACAGGTTCTATATACGGAATAAGCATTTCACATGGGCTTATAAACATAATTTTGTTTCTTGTTGCGCCTCTTTATTTTTAATATATCTCCTCGTATTCATAAGATAAATCGCGTGCTAACAAACGGAAATAGAATTTTACGCTGTATTTTTTCACCGTGTTTGCTGGTATTATTAGCTCTTCGTGAGCGCCATCTACATTCCACCTTATTGATACGTCTGTATCGCCGGAATTATTTAGCGTCACGGTATAGTTGCCAGTAACGCTCAAATGCCATAAATCTACGTGTATTTCATAATCCGTTAGCTCGCAGCCGAGTTCGTTTATCTGTATCGCATATTTTTCATTTTCTTCATTCGCTAACTCCAATGCAGATGCAGGGTGGTAAAGGCTAAGTGGAAAGACGAAAAGCACCGCCATTGCAAAGGTAAATAAAAACAGCAAGTATTTCTTTTTCATCTTTTTATTATTATATCCTATTTCCATCTTCTTATTATTTGTGGATAGAAGATAATTGAGAGCGGTGCAAGAATTAGCAATATGATTGCTACTTTGCCGATGCGCGAGCCAGAAGCGAAGAGAATAAGAAGAACTGGGGACTCCTCCCTTCGCAGCTCAAACATGCTGGGGAAGGTATCAGCCATGAACTCCTTTGTTATATTAAGAATTCCATCATAAGAGCCTTCGGTAGGTGCGAGTGCTGAGACCCGGACCATGGTAACGGTATCAGAGGCAAAGGGGTTCTCCTTCACGTAGTAATACAGGACGACCCTTCGTTCTGTAACTTTTCCATTTGATTCCTTCACGACGATGAGCTTCTTGGCTGAAATTGTTCTATTGGGATATATACGTGTTTTATTTCCTGGGTTAGTGTACAGGGGCTCTTCTATCCAGCTTACATTCTGCACAGGTATCATCTCTTTACCCTCTTCCTCTATTGTGTATCCTAAAGCCGGGTAACAGACGATTGGGGGATGAAAACTCGAGCGGTTAGTGGACTGCATGATCAAGAAGAAAACCGGCTGATATAATTTTGGATTCGAGTATGCACGAAGGAGCATCACGTCGGCGGCAAGTGATTTCTCAATCCCCGTCGTGTTGTAATCTGAGCCGGTCCAATCGCCAATCGCATTTGGAAATGCCCTCACGTGCTCATTGTTCCCGAAATCCATCTTCGCTCTCACTGAGGTCTCACCGCCTGATGCACGCGAGAGCTCGGTATCAATCATGGTAATGGGTTTGGCGAAGAGCATAGATGGCGTTGAGAGGAGTATGACAACCACGAAAGTAAGTGCAAGCATTCCGATGACCCTGGAATATTCATCAAAGAAACTTTTCATCTCATCCTCCACCTCCCCCGGCTGTGACCTTACATCCAATAATTATACTGACGAGTATTAAAAGTATAAATGCGATGATGAAGAGCAGAGGGCTGAAGAGGGTATGGAAGAATCCAATCGCCGTGTCTGCGCCATAAGCGTTTGCAAGCAGTAGTAGCGATGTAACTCTGAGAACGTTAGCGGAAATTGCAATTGGTATAGTTGCGGAGAGAAGCACTGCCTTTTTATACCGCGGGCATCGTAAAATGTAGATGAAGACAGTTGCCAGTGCCAATAAAGAGAGTAGCGAATTCATGCCGCTGCAAGGTAAACCGACGATGAAAGAAGCATCTTGTAGATGTATCTCTGCTCCGGTCCTCGTAACAGGGATTCCAAGCAGTTCGATAATTGATGCGGAATGGCGAGCTGACACGGTTTGCAGAACGTATGCTACTTTTTCCAGCACTAATAAAGGCAAGGGAATAGCGAAGATGAGGAAGGATACAGGGAATAGAAAAGAACGCATCGTGGGTTTACCATAGAAATAAAGGATTAATCCGCTTAAGGTGAATAAGAATGAGATTGCAGACACGAATGGGAAGAGTTTGATAAATCCGATAGCGTAAAGGAGAAGCCCGAAAGCGAAGATGAAGATTCCGTGTTTAAAAGGCTCGGGTTTGAACTCGCTCTCCTCCTTACGTTTATGGATAGTCATCCATGCGATAAAGCCAGAGATAATCGGAATCAAGAAGCCATGCGAATAGTAGGGGTCTGTCAACCAGGCATTAATTAACCACGTAAAAGTGCGAAAATATAAGAGGGATAAAAGGAGTGCGAGCAAGACTGTAATCTTCTTCATATACTCCTCTTTACCCTATTTGCTATTTATTTAAAAAATCTCTTCCTTCTCAGCTCAACGTATCCCGCAAGTGCGAGCAACCCCACGCCCATTAGAATGATAGTTGGCAGTTCTGGGACAGGCGCTAAAATCCCTGCTACGTTAGCAGAATCTATGGCATCATCGGCTGCATTGTACGTGCCATTACCTGTTCCTGCCCTGTCAAGCACGATGTCATATTCTATGCAGGTAGCCGGTGCTTCTGTTGGTATAGACCATATTTGCGTCAGCGGAGACAAAATGTTGCCGTTAACATCGGTGGTCACAGACTCTTGTGATATTGAGGGGTCCTCTCCAGGCACGAGGGAATCACCTTCATTTACTGGATTCACCTGTATCCATGCTGTATAATCTGTGCCTGGTGAAAGCCCCAGCGCCTTTACCGAGATATTATCACCCGGCACAAACGAATCCTTTTCCACACCTTCAGAGTCGCATGAGACCGCCCGTGGCGTCAGGTCGAATTCCGAATGAAGTGACCAATATTCAATGTTGCATTCTTCCCATTTTATCCTGAACCAGCCGTTTTCTCCCCAACCCGTGCCCCAGCTATTCTTGCAGATCCAGCACCCCTCTGTGTCATTCCAGCCAACTATGGCGACACAGTGTCCGCCTACATGATCTCTCCAAGCATGTTCGTATACTCCTTCCGTATACGAAAAAAAAGTCCTCATAGACATCAAAGCCGGTCACCAAAGGTCGATTTTGTAAATACGCTTTTACCTCCTCTACTGTTGGTATTCCCACTGGATCAACCCAGCCCCAGCTCGTGATATTCCACTTTCGCCCCTCACAATAAGGGCAGGCATCCCCACAGGGAATAGTATCGTCCGCTTGATAAGAGAAACAAGCCTCGTCTGTCGCTCCATTGTCTCTCAGGAAATTCATGGTACTGTCTAAATCCCATCCACTACAATCACCCTCACTGCATGACAACATATACTGCTCTGAAAGGTCTGTATTTACAGTTGGTTCATTTGCCGCAATATCTATCTGCGCCTCCAGAGCAGCGAGCGAGCCGAAAGCCCAGCAGCTTCCACAACTCCCCTGGTCTTTTATTGAAATCGTCCAATCTCCCCCTTTGTTCCGCCAGTCAAGCGAGCTTGGTTGCCCCACAGGCGCTATCTTTCCTTCTTCCACCGCCGCTTGAAACGCTTTTTGATCTTTTGGAGCAAACTCTAAGCCACACAAACGCATCTTCTCTTCTGGAGAAAGTACAGAAACAGATGTTTTGCCTGCGGTCCAATTAGCGCCCTTTTCTTTTATTGCTTTTTGTATTTCAGCCAATTTTGCTTCTTTTGTAGCACTCGCAACCGTTGTAAAGGCTGCAAATAAGAAGATAACCAGAACTGCAATTAATACTATCTTATGTGATCTGCTTTGTGTCATGGTCTTCATCTTTTGAATTTGTCACCCCCACTTAGCTTTAAATTCTTTCTTCTCAACTCAACATATCCAGCAAGTGCGAGTAAACCGGTTGAGAATAGGATTAGCGTGCTGAGTTCGGGGACCGGGTAGCCGGGGTCTGTGGAGGGGGAGGCGATGTTTGAAAATTTACTGTCGCTTGCTCTGTAATAATAAATCATAAGTTCCTCGGTTGTACAAGTCCAGTTTATTCTAAGAGCTAATCTCTCGCCTGCATCGAAATCTTGTGAAGCAACAACAGGACCGCATTCAATAGTACTATTTGTACTGTCGCTTACAGCTGTTTTGCTTCACAAGACTAATAGTGTTGCAGTTCCATCCCCTCTTACTTTATATATACCAGCAGTTATGGTCTCGCCAACTTCAGCTCCATCAATTTTTTCATGGTCAAGATACACAGTCCAATTACCCGTTCCGAACGTTAGATCACACTCCGCTGCATATTCGGCATGCCACCACATAGTTTCAGTATAATTAAGGTACTTAGAATAAGGGGAAGTGGTAGTATTACCAGTTTTATTCATATAAACATCCACAAGATGGTTTGTTCCATCAATTGCTTTTGTTCCTTCGTAATCGGCATTCAAAAGATGCCAACTCTGCGCCGTCTCCGCCCCCACCACCTGCACACTACCCAACACCACCGTCGCTAAAACCAAAATCACAATCAATCTTCTATTCCCTTTCATACGCACCAAATAACCCTCTTCTTATCACCCTATTTAAAACTTTCTAAATTTTATTCACGCAAAAGCAATCTTCTTATCGGTGTTAATCTGCGTTAATCAGTGTCTTTTAAACTTAACTGTTCAACTTATTTCCCGACAGCCGCTCAGTTCTTGTTTGAACCGATATCTCATAATTCATATCATGAATATGCAAGCGGGAAAGAATATTTCGAGTTATTATTTATATATAATCGTAATCCTAACTTTAACTAACTACATCTATAAACAGCACAAAGATAAAATGTCCAAAAGACACAGACCAAGGAGAGGCTCACTTGCTTTTTCACCGAGGAAACGAGCAAGGAGTGAGACTTGCAGGATAAAAAGGGAAGAGATAGTCGCAGGTAGGAAAATGCAGGGTTTTGCAGGCTATAAAGCGGGAATGACACATCTTATTCTGACTGATAATGCCCCCCACAGCCTGACAAAGGGGATGGAGATTTCCGTTCCCGCTACGATAATAGAGACACCGCCTATGAGGGTAGAAGGTATTCGTCTCTATAAAGCAACTGACTACGGAAAGAGGGCGGTAACGGAAGTATGGGCTGGAGCAGAGGCAAAGACAGAAAAGGGTGGTGACCTGAATGCGATAGCGGATATAATCAAAAGTTCGACTGCCCGTGAACACGATTTGAGCATGACCATGATACTTTCTACATCACCCGAGCTCGTAAGCGGAGTGCCAAAGAAGAAGCACGAAATAATGGAGATAAAGATGAGCGGAGAAATAGAAAAAGACCTCGAATATGCACGCGGAGTGTTAGGGAAGGAAATAAGAGCCGGGGATGTATTTAAAGAAGTAGATTTTGCAGACGTCACCGCGGTAACAAGGGGGAAAGGCACACAAGGACCTGTGAAGCGGTGGGGAGTCATGATACAGAATGCAAAAGCACGGAGGTCAGGAAGAGGCCGTCACGTGGGTTGTATCGGCGCCTGGACACCTCGAAGAGTCCGATGGAGAATACCTCAGCTTGGACAGACGGGGTATCAACAGCGAACAGAGTATAATAAGCGAGTATTGAAGATCGGAGAGAATGGAGAAGAGATAACGCCAAAGGGTGGATTCCTGAAGTATGGCATCGTGAGAAACGATTATATTTTGCTGAAAGGTAGCGTTCCCGGACCGAAAAAGAGGCTTGTAAGAATCTCGCACTCGATAAGGCCCCATCCCAAATTGAGTTTACCGGAGATTATTTATATAAGCAAGGAATCACAACAGGGACATTAAGATAATAAAGAGAAAGATGGCAGAAGAAGCAGAAAGGGAAACCAAAGTGCTGGACTTATCAGGGAACTTTGTAAGGGGAGTAACACTGCCGCCGGTATTTAAGGAAGAGTACAGACCGGACTTGATAAAGAGAGCGGTGCTCGCAATGCAATCACACCGGCTACAGCCAAAAGGTCCAAATCCATTGTCGGGAAGAAATACGTCGGCAGAGAGCTGGGGCACTGGCAGGGGACTCGCAAGAGTGCCTCGTATAAAGTCAGGCAGAAGAGCAGCACGGGCTCCACAAACAGTCGGAGGAAGAAGAGCACATCCGCCAAAAATGGTGAAAGTATTGGCGCGGAAAATAAACAAGAAGGAAAGGAGGAAGGCGATAAGGTCTGCTATCGCTGCTACCATAGACACCGACCTCGTAAGAAGTCGAGGACATAAGTTCGGCGATGCGGTGGAGCTACCGATAGTAGTGGAGGATTCACTTGCAAGCCTGGAAAAAACCGCGGAGATAGAGGAATTTTTAAAGAGCATAAGTGTGTTGGATGACGTGCTCCGTGCGAAGGAACGGAAAGTAAGGGCAGGAAGAGGAAACGCCGGAGGATAAAAAGGTAAAAACGAAGGTTGATGACATTTCCGTTAGGGTTGAGTTGGAATCACCATCGAGGGATAAAAAAATAAAAAAGGGAGCGGGAAACTTACCCGGTGTGGATGTATCTTATGTGGAGGAGTTGAATGCAGAATTGCTCGCACCGGGAACGCATCCTGGCAGGCTGACCATCTGGACAGAATCTTCTATATCAAAGCTTGCTACGATGGAGTGATGAGAAAAGAAATGGAGATGAAACTGAAGCATATCGTGCCAAGTGAAAAAGCAACGCTGATGATAGATGCGGAAAACAAACTCCAGTTTATCGTGGATATGCGTGCGAATAAGAAAGAGATAGCGGAGGAGGTAGAAAGAGTGTTTGAGACGTCGGTGAGAAGCGTAAGGACAATGATAACATTTAAAGGAGAGAAGAAAGCAATAATAGAATTGGAAGAAGGAGATAAGGCGAAAGAGATAGCCACGTCACTTGGAATATTATAGATAGGGACAAAAAATGGGGAAGAGAATAATAGCGCAACGGAGGGGAAGGGGGTCTTCCACGTTTAGGGCTTCTTCGCACAGATATAAA
>WJOV01000089.1 GCA_009618475.1 Methanosarcinales archaeon
CCTGCAACCGCGCTATCTATACTTTTTGCCGCAGAAACAATCCGCCTCGCTTCCTTTTCTCCCCTGAACCATACTGCGACGCTAAATAATCCTAATATGACCCCCGCTGCCACTGTAACGTATATCACGATAGAAGAAGCCGAGTCCGATAAAGGAATCTTACCCCGGGTTTCATTCAACGCAAAGGAGATAACGGCGAATATTACGCCGATGACCGACATAAGAAGAAGCATCTTGTCCACCTTTAACTTTACCAGCATCACCGCTACCTCTAGAACTAACAGCATAATAACAATCAGTATTCCAATACTCAGTGGTTCCATGTCCGAGACCTCTTCCCCTTTAATGCACTATCAATATTAATAACTTTATTAAATATATTACTTTGCTTTTATATACTTTAACCTCTCGGTGTCATATACCCATCTCGAATGAGCATCAGAAGCTAAAAGCCGGTATCTGTGAATAAATCCCCGGATGTCCGATTTTGACATTGACTTTAGTTCCTCAATCTCGCCCATCTTATCGCTTGCCCAATGTTCCACGGGATAGAGTTCCGTTGTCGGATTCTCCTTCGCTATTTCTCCCTCAATATCGAATATCTTGTTATAAATCCTCTCCAGAGCGGCTATGGATTTCATTATGAGCGCATCACCACACGCCCGCAGCCTCCCCATCTGTGAAGGCAACGTGCACGCTTCTATGCTTTTACTTATCTTTTCCACCTCTTTTTTATCCTCTTCTTTTTCCAAATCCGAGATTTCAACTACTACGTTTGTCAACTCAAGCGCGTGTTCTTTATACCTTTCAAACGCATCCTTTAGCACCCCAATCAAACGTTCAATCATGCTCTTCAATACTTTTGATGCGTTTTCGTAGTTCCCATGCTCTATGCTATGCTCGACAATTTTTATATCGGTTCTGATTCTGGACGTGTCAGCATTTGCACTCTCTCTCGCTTCCACTTCCAAACTATTTGCATCCCGCAAACAGGTTCTCTGCGTTTCTTCCAGGATTGAACCAACTTCGTTCATCAACAGGGATAGCTCAAGTGAATCCTGCTCAACACCTTCGCTCTCTCTCATCTTGGATTCTATACTCTCTATCTGACCTCGTATATTCTCATAACCTGCGTTTTCAAGCTCTTTTACCTCTTCCAAATAATCGCTGCATTTATCTATCACACGTGAATAAAGGACGACCCCATGCCTGCCTTTTATGCCCTCGAACATCTTAATCACCCATTCAACATCTGCAAAAACTACTTTCCTTAGCTTCGCTCTGTCCATTCTTATCCTTCCATTTACCGCACAGCCCAGCTCAAATAAACCCTCCTTTACCTTCTTCAAATCCGCCCGGAATTCCTTCGTGCTTATCGCGTATTTATCTTCGAAATCGTATAAACTACGCATTTGTTCTGCATACCGATTCGCAATTCCCTCGATGTCCCGCTCCATCACCTTCTCCTTTACGCTTCTCTTCCTTACCGTAACGAGGTATCGCACTAAGAACGCCGCTACTATTGTTGCAGGGATGAAGAAGATTATAAAGGTTATTGCATCGTCATGCCCGGTGTTGAAAAGAATGAAGATGCCGAGAGCGATTAATGCTAAATGCGCTAATGGAATAAGTATCCTATACCCTTTCATACGCAAGCCCCCTTATCTCCCGCAATCTTTCCAATTGGTCAAACTTATAGGTGAACAAATTGGTTATCGCTACGATATTTCGCTTTGTAGTGGATACAGCCAGATGGCACTCTTTCGAATGCGAGAGCATGAATTCCTCTATCTGCTCTCTATCCACACTCTTACTTCTAATATAATATTTCGGCACTTGAAGGAAGGATACGCTCTTCTCACTGCCTATCGGTGCATCAGAAACGCTGAGCTTCTCCAAAGAAACACGAAGAAGCGTTCCAAGGTCAAGCGGTTTGTGCCCCAGAAAAGGGACAATATAACCCCACAATCCTTTCGTAAGCTCCGAAGCCCTCGATAATGCCACGTATCCCGGCTCGTTGTCAAAAGATAAAGACTTCACGACCTCATCCATAAGCATAGACGATTGCATTTCGGACCCGGGTATCGAACCAGGTCGTGATGTTCCCGTAAGGACGTCTGCGAGGCAGGATGCGATATACCTATTATAGCCGGGATAAAAATCCTCGAAATTTGGAAGGTGCGCTATCCTCTGGTTATCAACGATTATAAATGAGTTCACATGCTCCTTTAGCTTTTCCATCGAATAATACGCGTTTATTATCTCCTCTCTTTTTTCCTTCCTGTTCGCAGGCAAAACACCAACGAGAAATATTTTTTTGTTTAGCCCGGTCAGCATTTCCGCTATGCGGGGCATTATATTATTACTATCACTAAGACCAGCGAATAAAAAAGCGGAATCAACGCTTTTGCCCTGTGTTTTAAACTTCGCTTCTATTTTATCCACATTACCGCTCTTTTCTTCACGCTTGGGCTTGATAACGACCGGCTTCGCTCTTCTTACCTCTTTATATTCCAGTAAAGCATCGAGAATTGCTCCACCTGCGTTTCCTATTCCGATGAATAGGTGTTTCATATTATTCTTGTTAAAAAATTTTATAGGTTATTTCTATCAAGATAGGAAACATTTATAAATATTTCTGAAGCTTATAGACGGACAAAGGTCTAATCCTCTTCTTTTTCTACTTTCGTTTTCTCCTCTTTTGCTATTATTTCGGAAATCATATCTGCTAAAGCGAGCTCTAATTCTATTAACCTCTTGACAACCTCATTTCCCTCATTTAACTTGTATAACTTCGTCTTCCCAAATTTCCTTGACACTTTTACGATTTCAATCTCTTATGTAAGTATGAGCTCAAGTTTGATTATTCTTTTGTCCGTCTCTTCAATTTTCTTAACTATGCCCATTATATCGCTTTCAGAACATAGTCCTTTTTTCAACAGCATCTTCAGAACGGTGTGTATGTGCAACACATGTATGCCTCGGCTTTTAGCAAATTGTTTAGCTTTCTCGTCGAGCGTCGCAAAAATAGCTGAACGATTTATACAGACTGCAATTGATTCAAGTTCACCCTTGCCCAATGCTGGATTGGTGCTAAGCAATTCCACTATACAATTTTTGCTCATGTGATTCTACCGTTAGCACATCTATATTCTTAGAAATCTCATCTGGATAAGTGTATCCATACTCTTTTGGCACCCTCAATTCCTCATAAACTTTTGGCGTAATTATTAGCTCATGTTTTCCCGAAAATAGTTTTTTACTTAACCATATTATTTCTGCTTTAGCCAACACACTGGCGAAATCCGTATCTAAGTATATCATATTATAACATCCCAAGATATTTGATCTCTTCCTCCAGCTCCTTTTTGGTAGGGCTTGCGGTCCTGATGCTGATGCCACGGTCTGTTAACACTTCCTTAAAGCTTTCAAAGTCCATGCCAGCAATCTCTGCTGCTCTTGCGAGAGACACACGCCCACGCCTATACATCTCTATGCCTATCAAAGTTTTCTTTTCAGGCTTATTTTCTAAAAAAACACGAAATGCGTCTTTCAATAAATCACTTTTCGAGGCATATTCCCCGGATTCCATCAGAACCTCAATTTCCTCATTCATCGCCGCGGGCAGGCGTAAAGATGTTATCTTTTTTTCCATACAAATCACCTTATTTTATTGATAAGATATTTTTTTAATTGTACATGCTACTATATATTTTTTGATGAAAAAACGAAGTTTGGTTGTATTGAGGATATTAATGATAACTCTACTATTATTCCAATCCCTGTCTTTTTCCACACCTGCGGCGGGGTCAGACGAGCTGAAGAGGGAGCTACTTGAGGATATAATATCCGTGGATAAGCCCGAATTATTTGATGACTACGGTGAGTTATATCTTGCGAAGGCAAAGGTGCAGGCGGTGTTACAGGGTATGGAAGGTTGGGCGGTAACCCCGAATACGAAGGCGTGGGTGGATATTTTTCTCGGAATTATTGATGATTTTGAAAGGATGGCTGATTTAAGCAAAAGTTCTGTCCCCTCCGAGCACATAAAAGCGCTTGAAATCGCAGAGGGGATAAATACGTCTATAAATACGCTCAGCGGATATGACATAGCGGAAAGAAATGGAATACCAATGTTCTCAGAGATTGCGCTCAGGCGATTTTACAGGAACGAGGGTGAATTCTTCGAGGAAGCGGCGAGGAATGAGGAAGAGACGAAAGTGAAGATAGAACATGCACGTAATAGTTCGAGTGCATACGGGCTGGGTGGTATACCAAGAGAAAAAAGCAGGATGGAGTTTGAATCACGGAGATTAGACTGGATGTATAAAAGGGATATGGAAAGGGCATCTGAATATATAACCGCATCATGGTCACACCGTGAAAATGCAGATAAACCTTCTCCGGGATTCTTTGATACTGCCGCGGCATTCATGGAGATAATAAAAGCGAGGGATTCGTTTGGGGAAGCGAAGAAAATATATGAGAAACACGGGGATAGAGAACTGGAGAATGTGAAGGGGATTGAATCTAAAATAAATGATACTTATAAAGGGTTGATGCAGAAGACAATCAAAAACATTGCAATTTATCTTCTTATCCTTTCTTTTTTTACTGTTATAATAGGGATGGATTTTAAAAGATGGGGTGAGGAATTGGATGATACGATGTTGGGGGCGGAGCTTATTGGTTAAGATTGCAATTGGAGCTGTTGTACTCTTTGCTCTTTTGAGCTGTGGTGTGCAGACTGCAGGAGCATCGGATATTGTAATAGACCCTTCTTCGATAGGTGTAAGCTTCTCATTTGACCAGCCAAAGGACACCGCACATTATGAAACAGTGCGCACATTTACAATTCGGAATACAAAGTCGGACCCAAATTCCACGATTAGCGGTAATATAGGTTCTATTAGCGGTAACATTGATATCACTCCGAGTCCTGATTCATTCAGTCTTCATGGCGGAGACGCAGTCTCCGTGAGTTTTACAATCGAAGCATCGCCCTCCACTCCGGAGGGGTCGCATCCATTCACGATAAATGTGGGGGAAGAGGAGAGCATCATTGTCACGGTAACGATAATCTACTATGCAAAGATCACGTTAAATCGTTCTTCAATCGATTTTGGAAGGGTGCATCGAACCGATAATCCCTCGGAAACGATTACTCTCCGGGAGGTATATGGGTATAAAGGCGTTAATGTACAAATATCGAGAAGTGGAAATAGTTGGGTTACGGTAAGTCCAAGTAGTCCCATCTGGATTCCCGCAAATTCACCCAGAGAGATCACATTTACGCTATCACCGGGAACGCCAGACCATAACGAATATTCATGGACTTTTTCCCTATCAAGCATCACAAGCCATACCACGATAAGTCAAAGCTCGATAGATATCGAAGCATACATATTAATGCCGCCGAAGCTTGGCAAGCTTTACGATGAAGAATTAGAAATAAAATTCGATAAGCCAAAGGGAACGGTTTCGAAATATGATAGATATATAGACGTGCGAGTGAGAAATGAAGGTGACGAGACAATGTATTTCAATAGCAGGTTCACAGAATACCCCAGCGGAATAACGATTAAGATAGATAATCCTTCGGGATCGGTTTCTGGAAAGAGCAGTGAAAACATTAGACTTCATATTGTTGCACCATACAATGCACCAGAAGGAACATATCATGGAAAATTGTTTGTAGATGCAGGAGATGCGGAGCAGGGGTATGTGGACATAACCATAAGTATAATATGGCCGGTAGATTTCACCATATCCCCCTCTTCCATTGATTTCGGGTCCATAGAGCTGAAAGAGAAAGGATATGAAAAGAAAAGCGTGAATCTAACATTAACAGAGTTCTATCTTTACAAGCCGGTGCGGAACTTACGGCTTTCAAAAAGTGGTGAATACGGGAACTGGCTAAAAGAAGAGTTGGATTTCGTGAAAATACCTCCAGGTAAATCAAGGACCATCACGCTCAGGATAGAACCGGGATTGGAGGCAGTGCCCAAGGACTATTCGTGGAAGTATGCTATAAGTGCTTCGGAGATAAGCGCAAAGCGAATGGAAGTAAAGGCTAATATTATTCCACTAAACATTACAAAGATGATAGAAGGGTTCAACGCATTCCGGGGAACCCCGCTGTATAACAATTATCCATCGTCAGAAGTTATCATATCAAACGGCGTAGAGATGCTGGAAGCGGTAGAGCGAAGCGAAATAGGTGCAGAGGACTGGAAAAAAATACCTATCCTGATGAAAGGAACTCTCTCGCTACTATCATCGCTGAATGATGGTATTATATCCAGTGAAGCGAAAAACTATGGAAAAGCAGTGGAGAGCTTATGGACTGCCTCGGTATCTACATCCACGATAGAGTCGAATTCTGAACTGAACAATTGGGATATATCCGGGTATGCAAAGGATATTTCCGCAGGTGCGGATAAGACAACGGAGGAGGTGTTGATGGACGAGGCGAAAATGCTTGAAAATCGTGGATGGGACATAAAGAAAGCAGTAGAGCACGCAATAGCACTGGAGGACATAAACGGGTTAAAAGAGGAAGAAAACGTGCTCGAATCCGCTCTTTCATATCAATACGCCGCTACTATATATGGTCCCGGGCTGCTAAACGATAAGGAGAAGAGATTGGAATGCACGTATGAGGAATCCCGGATGATGGACAAGCATGATGAATTGGTAAGTGATGCGACAGACCTGCGGATTAAAGCGGAAAATAACATATCAAATAGCAAGGAGAATGACCTTATTAGAATTAGAATCGGGGACACACACCTCCTTTTGAATCCTTATAAATACGATACTTTTTCTGCGCGCTATGGCTCAGCGGAGAGATACATGGAGGATGCGTTAAAGAAGTATAAGGTTGCAGGCGAGCTGCTTATGGCCGGGAATACAAAAGAGGATTTAATTAAACTAAGAAGCGAAAGGAGGCATATACTATCTTTGTTCTTCCTCGCGTGCATTCTGTATGCCGCAGCTTTCATCTATGCGATAAACCGGGTTATTATGGGCACTGTGGCTTATATGAGAGACATGTATGAGCGAGAGGTGGGGGATATTGTAATTACGTAGTTTATTGGTCCTTTTCTCCGGATTTTGATTTACCCGGCAGTTCTTTTTTCCTCTTCATCTCCAACTTTAACTTCCATTTGTAGTAGCTTAGAGGATGAGAAACTTTTTCACAAATCTCGTCGTTTCCAACACAGTTCCCATAGGTGCGCATTGTCGCACAGGACGGTGCAGTATAGCGAACACTTCCCGTATCCCCTGCAATATGCTCCACCTGATACCTCGTTCGGTCTTCGTCAAAATCAGGCGAATTCTTGTATGTTTCTATTATCTCGTTCTCAGTTAGACCCATGTTCAACAAAAAAGCAGTAACCGCGAATCTTGCAGTGTGTGGCACGTTTACACCTTCTTTTAAGTTGCTCAGAATGTAAGATATACAGGGCGGGAAACAGCTTGGGTCTTTCACGAGGAAGCCGGAACCCGACTCAAAACCGGCGTCACCGAACTTTTTCCGCTTTTCCTCCAATTCCTTCTTTATATCAACGGTATATCTACTTATCGCTTCGCATATATCCGCGGGGACGTCTAATGGCAGGTCTTTCTTTATCCTTTCATATATCGCTTCCTGGATAATGCGAACAAATTCGCTCTTTCTTAGTTTCACACGTCCCTTCTCCAACCCACGATTCACCAGTTTCCATCTTTTATCGCGAAGATTAGCTGCGAATCGCAAGTAATCAACGAAAGGCATCTGAACCTGCTCTTGCTCTCGCTCATGCGGTAATCGAAGGAAATCCACTCGTATGCCAAATTCTTCGGACAGCGCGTAAATAATATCCGAGCTGGAACCAGTGCTGGCTAATATCTTTTCGTGTGCCGATTTAGCCTCGGACAGCGCGTATCTACGGATAAGATAGTCATCGCCGATACACGACACAAGAATACGAGCACAGGGATAGGATAATAATTCCATCTCCGCTTGCGCATTGCTAATTATAGCCGGCTTTCGGACCGCTCCACCCTTTATCGCTTCTATTATCCTCTCTTTACCTCTCAACCTTGCACGTTCAAAAACAGCGGAACTTATCAAATCCTCCAGCGTTACTCCAGACTCTTCTACATGTTTCGATGCCGCCGATAGGAAAGGATAAAGGCATATACGAGTCTCTTCTTTTACTACTTCCTCCATCGTTTCAAGACGAGCCGCTGCTGCCGCCGCCTTTATTCCGACTCTATTCGTGGTGCGAGCAAATAACTGACTTTTCCCTTGCCATCTGCCACTTCAAATTCTATTTGCAGCGGATAATCCTTACCAAGGTTGAGCGTTATGTTCTCCGCATGGCTCATACCCTTGCTCATTGCCGAGATGTAGTCCAGCGAGTATAAAGAATGAAGCGTTCCCGGTGTCAGATGTATTAATTGCTCCTTTCTCAAACTTAGCCTCAGTTTATCCATCTCCCCCTCGGTCTCCATATAGAACACTTCTCCATCCACACCAAGCACTACGTGGTCGCCTATCTTCTCCGCAGCGCGTATGGTTCTTCTGAACTCTTCCGTTTCGATGGTTACCTGCACGGGAAACTCAAGCTCCGGGACCTTCGGCTCCTTTCTAAGCGAAGAGGGGTCAAGCAGCGAAACAGTATAGGCGAGACTGCCCATCCTTGTAAACAATTTTTGAGCGTGCTCGTCCAGTTCCAACTCAACCTCTTCCCTTCCTCCTATTCCGAGGATTCCAAGCAACTTCACGAAATCCATGCCTATTTCTGTCTCTGTCTTTGACTCACTCGTGTCTTCAGCACCGGATTCCGCTTCCTTCTCCGTCGCCGCAAACCGAAAATCGTCAAAAGCATCGCTTTGCAACTCGAAAGAAATCATTGCCACATTCGCAGGGTCAACCGCCCGGAGTTGTAAACAATCCTCCGCTATTTTTAACTTGCCCTCATCCGTTACTGCAGTAATCGACTCTATGCATTCTCTCAACACGCCTGCATCTATCTTAGCCTCAAACATTTCTCTTTATTTCCTCCTATCATGTTATAGCATTAAAATAAAATATGATATATTTAAACTATTTGGTGTGGGTGATGCAACATAAACAGGAACACAAAACCACCATAAAAGTTAAAGTTTCCGATTTAACGCAATACACGATATGTCCACGGCTGGTTTATTTCCGTGCAAAAGGGCATAAGCAATCCGGGATAGCAAAGGGGAAAGAGAGAAGCGTGATTGAGAATATTCTGCTGAAGGAATTAGCGTTCGATTTACATAAAGTTTATGGCGGAGAGGTGGATGAGGAAGGAGGCGGAGAAAGGGGAGAAGGAGAAGGAGAGGAAGCGGAGGAAGAGGATGCGAGAAGATTAATAGAAGAGATAGTGGATGGTGTGGAGCGGATATATAGTGCGGAATTGAAAGGTTTGCGAAACGTGAGGAATCCGATAAAAGGAGTGGTGAGAAGAGCGACACGTAATGACATTGCGGCGGTGATATATGAAGGGGTGGGTGTGAAGTTTTAAGTTTTAAGTTTCTATGTTGATGAGAAGCCTGCAAGTTGAAATATGTGAGGGGATGTTTTTAATAACAAAAACCAAATTATATTAAAGTGAGGAAGATGGAAGAGAAAGTTAAAGCAAGGATAGTCATTGATGATAGAATAAGACATGGAAAACCGATTATTAAGGGAACGAGAATAACGGTAGATGAAGTCTTGGGGGCTTTGATAGGTGGTATGAATTACGAGGAAATTGAAAGAGAGTATGGAATAGAAAAGGAAGATATACTTGCTGTAATAGAGTATACCGCTTCTTTTGTTAGAGACAAGGAAATAAGACCATTGGGAAAAATGCAAAAATATAGAGAGATATTCAATCAAATAGAAACTACGTTACGTGAGGAAAGCAGCCTTTCAACGGAACTGTTTGATTCTCATTTTGGCGAATTTAAAAACTACGAAAATCAAAGTCTATCAGATGATGAGTATTTTAGTAAAATGGTTAACTGTTGCCAATTATGGTGAAACGGAAATACACCAGATTTTATCTAATCCAAGAATGATACGAAATCCTAAAAAAATTAAAGCATGTATTAAGAATGCAAAAATATTCAAAGAAATTGTGTCTGAACATGGTTCATTTGATCGTTATGTAAAGTCATTTGAACCCTGTGATTCCTTTGAAAATCTTATGCTATTTAAAGAAGAAATTGAATATAAGTTCGCTTTTTTAGGTGGTATCACTGTTTATCACTTTATGATGGATATTGGATTGCCTGTTATGAAACCAGACAGAGTTATAACTAGAATTTTTAAAAGATTAGAGCTAATTGAAAACGAAAAACAATATCTCAAAACTGTTATTCAAGGACGAAAATTTAGTCATGCAACAGGTCATCCAATAAGGTATATTGATATAATTTTTGTAAAGTATGGGCAGAAAGGAGAAGAGAAATATTTTGGTTTGATGGATGGTATATGTCTTGAGAAGAATCCAAAATGTATGCTTTGTGGAGTAAAAAAATATTGTGGTTATGCAGACAACAGCAGATAACAGAGCGTATCTGACTTCGTGCCTTCGGCACTCCGCCCAAATCCAACCTTACTGCAGGACTTCCGATACGTTCGGAACGTTATCCACCACCGCGAAAAGAAAGGAGGAAATGTCATGCCAGAATTGTCTAATTGGAAAGAAACATTAGTCATACAACGTGACCCCAAGCTTGGATGTATCCCTGCAGGTTACGAGTGGATAATCCAATTTGCAAGAATTGAAACTTGACTTTCGCCATTATATACAAATCAAGATATTTTTAGCTATTTTGAGTTCTCCTTTTAAATATGAAACAATTCATCCTATATACGAGTAAAGCGGTAACAAGTCCTGATTTCTCTTTGGACGACCTGCCGGGTAGCGGTGGTAGAATGGACCTCGTCGCAAGATGCATTTGCAACGCCCTATGGATAAGTCATGATTTGAGGCGAGACTCGTGCATTCATGTAGTCGCCTGCGGTAGTCCCAACCCGCCGGTTGTTATCTCCTTTTACGGGAACATGTTGAGGGACGTATCGCCTGACGAAAGAAACATAGCGGCATGGATAAAGAAAGCGTTAGCGAAGAAGAGGAAGAATCCGGGGATAAGCATACGCAAACTCAGTTTTCAGCAGTTGGTCGAGGAATTGGCATCAGAAGGAAACTTCTTTTACATATTACATGAGCAAGGCAGGGATATAAGCGAAGTAAAACTGAAAGTGGATTCCGTATTCGTCCTCGGCGACCACATAGGACTGCCCGAGAAAGAAGAAAAGTTCGTTGCGCAATTTGAACACGATAAACTCTCTCTTGGCACTACCTCTTATCTCGCATCGCAATGCGTCACCGTGCTGCATTATGAGCTGGATAAAAAACAAATAAAATAAACCAAAAAAGAAATTGTCAATGAAAGCTTACGAAGATTGCAACGGATGAAAATCCTATTTCCGAAGTGGATAACCCCTTTTTATCCTCGACTTCCCGGACGGCAGAAAGCTCATTACCTTCTCTTGCGTTGCTATTTGCTTAATTTCCTCTTTCTTTTCCTCTTTCGCACTATCAACAAAGATTTTTACAATTTCCTTTGAAAGCTCGTTCTTTTCCAAATCGCCACCGGGCTCGAGCTCGACGAAAATATTCAGCCTGCCCTTTTGCGACTCCGAAGAAGGGCATGCAACCAGCCTGTTTTTTTCAATGCCTATACACAACCCTAACGCCGCTTTAAAATACTTCCGCTTACCGCGCACCATAAAACTCCCTTTCTTTATATACTCCCCGGACGGCGGTGTCTTACTCACCTGCTCGCCGGTAACGCAATAACATTCGCCCTCGTAGAACCCGTATTTCCAGAGATTGGAATAAGAAGCGGCGAATTGCGCTATTTCCCTCAGACAATCCGCGGAAACGTCCTTACCGGCTGTTTTCGCTATTACCGCCGGTGCACCCTCCGCCTGCGTATGGAAAAAAAGGTCATTCACGTCCATGTACTTCTTCACAAGAATCTCGTTTGTCGTTGCGTCTTTTCCGCCTATCACAAGAAAACCATCTGAAGTCTCGAACCATCTAAACCGCTCATACCACTCCTCTTTTTCTCGCCTGACTTCTTTCCTCTTCGGCATCAACGCATCCTCCACCCTTACCTCCCTCGCCTTTTCCGTTCTTATCTTCTCCTTCGTCGTATCTATCGCACGTTCCACCCCTTCTCTTTTCTTCCTGAACACCTTCGCCTTCTCATAATACGCACCCGCGTTCTTGTGTAAAGAAACCGAAGTATCAATCTCAAGCTGAACGTCGGTGTCCGGCAGCGTCAAACTGACAACCTTTCTTTTTTCATCCATTTCCCGCAGTATCTCCTCTATCGCGGTATAACGTGCATAAATCAACTCGCCCTTTTTTATGCACTCCACCTCTTTTAGCTGGAATCTGCGAAGCGCATCAAGTTGCTCTTTCAAAATCCGTTCATACTTCCCGACCTCCTTCTCGTGTTCACTCTTCGCTTTCTCTTCCACACCTTCTGCTATTTGCGTGGTGAAAAAATCGTCAGCCGCGTCATTAAAAGAGGCGAAAAGCACTTTTTCTTTCTTCTCATAGACGCTCAACTCAAAAGGAAGAACATCCACTTTTTCTTTCCCTTCTGTCACGATGTGCGCTCTCAACCTGGATTTATCATTCGTTATTATCGGCTCGAATATAGCAAGTATTGCCGCACGAATGGCTTTTATTTCGCTTGCGGCAAGTTCATCAGCCTTCTTATTTTTGGCTACCCCCGCCTTTTCACACACTTCTTCCGCATATAACCCGCCTAAACTCAGCTCTGATGCAAGAACCCTGACCACGTCTTTATCCTCCTGTTTGCAGAGATTCGTTAAATCATGCCCACCCATTTCCAGTGGATTCACTCTTGAAGGGGGTCGCTCATACGTCTCACCTACTTTTATTTTCCGTGACGAAAAGCTCCTTCTCCTCAATGGCAGCGTTATCTTCTCATTTTCGTCAATAATCACTATGTTTCCCCTCGGTAGCAACTCCGCGACCAAACGGAGTTTTTTATCCCACCTCTCTATCGTTATCTTTGTT
>WJOV01000067.1 GCA_009618475.1 Methanosarcinales archaeon
TCCCTTATTCTGTTAAAGCCCAACTTCAACAGGAACGGTATCGCAATCAGCGCCACCAATATCTCGGAAACGCCGCCAAAAATGAAACTGGTGCAATAACCATACATATCGGAAAGAATACCAGCCGCGGAAAATCCCGCTACAAAACCCAGCGAACCAAAAACGTTGAAACCCCCTATTGCTGCACCCCTCTTATTCTGCGGTGACATGTCTCCAACCAGTGCAATACTCGCGGGAAACATCATTGCTGCGAACACGCCGCAGCCAAGCATTACTGCGATAAGCGTTGTTCCACCCACGAATCCCACCAGGCACATCCCCAATCCATAAAAGAAAGAACCGATGACGAGAGGTAGGACTCTGCCTATTTTATCTGACAGCTTTCCAAACGGATACTGGAGCAGGACGAAAGGAAAGAGAAGCAGTGCTTGATACAGCCCTCGCTCTGCAATGCCGAATCCAAATGCATGAACCAGATGCAGTGGAAATGCAAGGATAAAAAAGCAACCGTGAATCTATCAACAAAACTGAAGACATAAGGAATTGCGAGTTTCTTCTCCTCAACCAAAACTTTGACGGATTCAAGCATTGTATCGGGTTTGTTTTCAATGCGAACATCTCTTATCAGGGTCGCCGAGATAAGGGTACCTATAAAGAATAGGAAAGAGGCGAAATACAGTGGAAAAAACAATGAAAGGTTTTCTTTTACCGCACTTATCCGAGTGTGAGCCCCAAACAACGGCAAAAATCACGTATGCGAGCATCTCAAGTGTAAAAAACATACTCGCTTCTGTATTGCTGGCATCGAAACGGTCAATGATAAACTCTTTAATCACCGGCGCCATGATCGTCAAACTCAGCATCGCCACAAATGTTAAAACCGCATAGATTGCTACTTCCTTATGGTGGTCAATGCTTATTCTGCTCGACATACTCTCTTACGAGTTCTAAAAAGAGTCCCCGCTTACATTCCGACCTTCGTCTATCTCGTCTTCGGATGACCTGTTCTTGCATCGGCACTCTTTACATCTTCCTTCGCATTCGCAATCGCATGACATAATTTGAAAGAAAGTTGTTAGGCACATAAATAAGATGCCCTAAAAAGGCTCGGTTTTGGATAAAAAGCCGAAAAAAGTTAGGATTTTGGGAAAAAGCCGATATTCATTTCACTGCTCTGGCATAAAAGATACACCATGAGATACAATTATCTTCTCCTCTCGAACAACACCAGAAGCGTAGGCACCACCGTTATCGCCGCAACCATACAAAACACCACGCCCGCTGCCATCATCGTCCCCACATCAGCCATTATCGGCAATTTACCGAGCGAAAGACATTTAAAGCCTATCACCGCCGCTATCGCCGCTATGCACATCGGATATAATACGTTGCTGAGCGTGTTCACCATTGCTTCTTCTCTTTCATGCAATTGAAGCTCATATCTAAACCTCTTTGTAACTTGTATTCCGAAATCTATCCCGATACCTATTATCATCGCCAGCACACTGGATGTAGTAGGTGTTATTCGCATCCCCAGCAAGACAAGCGTGCCATACGCCCATACCGAGCCAAAAACAATTGTTAATAACGGAATGATCCCGTATTTAATCGATGCAAATACTATTATAAGAATGAGTATTACCGCAACAAAGCTGAAAAAAGATGTTTGCTGCATTGTTGACCGAGAAAGCTCCATCATCTCTGCATCTATCACCGGATCGCCGGTAATATCAACAGATATCCCCTGCGGCCTCTTTATATTCACGGCTTCTTTTAATTCTCCGGTTAACTCTTCTGGATCATAATCTGTTATTATGTTCAGCCTTACCAAACTCATCGTGTAATCGTCACTAATATAATTGCTTATCCTCTGCGCTGCTCCCTCATCTTTCTCTAATAACCCCTTCACGCTTCTCAAAGAAGGAGGTATTCTGCCCCCGTTCGCATCTTTTATCACGTCCGCAGCACTTTCCACACTTATAACACCAGGAACGAGCTTTGCTCGTTCAGAAATCAAATCAACGTATTTTAATACCTTCGGGTCCCGGACATCCCTTATCTCTTCAGATTTAGCGAACCTTGGCGCGGTCTCCACGACAATCGTTGAAGTGACAAAACTACCCACAAATTGATCCTCTACCAGCTTAAATGTGTCCACCACTTCTATATCCTCTGGAAGCCAATCTTCATATCCCTCCACCGCTTCTTCCATTGAAGTGGCATGATACCCCGCAAAAATGGTGAATATAAGAAATATAGCCAAAACGATAAGAGGATAAGAAGCCAAAAGTCTCGCATACCACTCTATTGCTCCTTTACCTATCTCTTTTGCCTTTTTCCTTTTCTCTGCTCGCATTTTTTATCCCTTTACCTTACCCATTTTTGCAACAGCCATCCCGCTAATTTCCTTGCTTCTATACGCTCCTCAAACACGATAAAACAGGGGTTTACCACCACGGCAGTGACCCAGCAGAAGATTATACCCAGAGCGAGCGTCTGTCCCAAGTGTTGAATCATCGGCATCACGGAAATGGTTAAAGCAAAGAAAGCCGCAGTTGTAGTCGCCGCGGAGCCAAACGTTGATGCTCCTATATTAGACATCGCAATTCTCAACGCATCTCTTGCACCTTTGCCCTGGTCTCTCCTCTCTTCATAATACCGCGATACCATAAATATCCCATACTCGACGCCCAAACCGATGATAACCGCACCTATCATAACTGTGCTAATAGATATAGGTATGCCAAGGAATCCCATTGTCCCGAAAGTCCATATAACAGCAAAAATCAGCGGCAGAAATACGAGAAAGCCCTTTGTGAACGACCGCTCCAGCAATACCAATAACGTAAAAATGATGATCCCCGCCACAAGGGTAGTGAAGACCATATCCTCGCGCATCACTCGTAGTATCTCAAACAGCAGCGGAGCATTTCCGGTTATCTTATATTCCACACCCGCAGGTTTCGTAATCGCATCAACGTCATTTTGTATCAGATCCGTCGCCTCTTCCACCTTCTCTTCGCTTAATCCCACTATTGGACTGGCGTAGACCAGCATAATGCTGAAATCTCGATTGAAAAAACTTTCCGCACCCGGAACAGAAGCAAAAACGCTCTTCACTCCTCCTATATCCTCTGGCACACCCTGTTGAAAAAAAGGAGCCACTGACTGAACTCCTTCAATTGCAGATTCATCCTCAAGCCGCTCATGTAATTCAACCACCGATGCTATTACCCTCGGGTCCCTTATATCGCAGGGTATGTTCTTTGCGCCTGTTTCTTCGTTCAAACAAACTGCGATAATCATGAACTCCTCTCCTCTGAACTTACTCGCTATCCTATCCTGTAAAACGAAGACAGGCAAATCCTGCGGCATCTCCTTCTCCATATCACCCTGAAAACGCAGGTCTGTTGCACC
>WJOV01000081.1 GCA_009618475.1 Methanosarcinales archaeon
ATTCCTTCGTTGGTACCATATTTTACAAAACCCGATGAAATCACTCCTGATGCTATTCCACAGCTTCTGCCTCAAATCCTTCAAAGTATGGGCATAATCATAATCGCTATTATCGTCACTATAATTTTATGCATGTTGATAACTGCATTTTTCTGGGCTGGAGCAATCGGTATGGCTAAAGAGGCGACAGAAACCGGACGCACCAACTTCTCTCACATGATAGAATATGGAAAAAGGAAGTTCATAAGTCTGTTCTTCACTGACATTATCATTGGTTTAATATCTCTTGTTGGTATTGTTTTCCTGGTCCCTGGCATTTTATATACTCTTCCAAAACTAATGGGACTTTCAGAGCTACCTCCCGAGGAAGTGTTTACGACATTTGCAGTATTGGGACTGGTTTTTTTGGCTATGATAGTCTATATCGCAATTATCAGCATAATATTTGCACTTCCAAGATATGCCGTTGTTATAGACGACGTAGGTGCAATACGGGGTGTTAAAAAGGGATTTGAAATTTTTATGCGTAACAAAGTCGCTGTCTTCTTGCTATGGCTTATTGTTCTTGTAGTAACTATAATCTCTGCGTCTTTTGGCGCCATACCATATATCGGAGGGCTAATAAGCGTGATACTATCGGTTATTATTATTCAACCTTTAACCGTTATATGGTGGAGCAGATTGTATTTGAGCATGGTAGAACCTACTGAAGAATTATAAATTTATTTGCGAGAGAAGGAAGAAAAAGGTGAAGAAAAAAGTATTGAAGAGAAGTTCAAGTGAGACCTATTTGCTCCGATTTTCCTTGGCTTAATCGCTATTTTGGCTCGGAAGTGTCGTTTATGTATTTAGTTAAGGCTTTCTAATTTACCCATCGAAATATTTAAATAAGGAAAAGTTTTTATATATGCAATCGAAATTAAAAGGTGAGAAAAAATGAGTGAAGAGCCAAAAGAGGTTATAAAAAGTGTGTGGGAAGAGCTTCGGAAGACGATTACGGTCGAAACAGCAATCGGGAAGCCCATAGAGATAGAGGATAAGACCCTGATCCCCATCTTCGGGGTCGGCTTCGGCGCTGGTGGAGGCGGCGGCAAGGGTAAAGAGAAGGGCTGTATCGAATTGATGGACTACGCTCGTGGTGGTGTTCAAGGGCATACCCGGACCAGAGGGGATGAAGGTGCTCTCGCTGAAACCGTCTGGCGCAATAGAGAGGATTGTCGGAGAAGCCTTGCCGATGGTGATGGAGAAAATCAAAGAGATGAAAGAGGAGAAAGAGGGAAAAAAAGCCGAAGAAAAAACATAATATTTGTAGAACGTCTATATGGAGAGCTTTTAGAGAAGCTCTCCCCTTAGTTTATTTTTTGAAAAACGTAGATTCACCTAAATTTTAAGAAGTATTAAAAACGTAAAATACGATGGACATGATACTGATTCTATTGATTGTTTTAGCGATCATAGTAGTCTTAATAGTAGCTACGCTTCTAATACCCGTTGACATCTCGCTTAGACTCTTCAAGGAAGGACCTTTGGCACAAGGAAGTATGTCCTTTGGGTTCTTAATGGGCACTGCTTCGGGACGCATGGACTTTAGCCACGAGAAGCAGGAATTTCAATTACGAGTCTTAGGCATTACCATTCTCAGGAGAGACCTTGAGGGGAGGAAGGAGGAGGAGGAGGAGGAGCAGAAGAAGCCCACTGATTGGAAGAAGGTCGTAGGGAACGCAAACGAACTCTACGATGCTGGGAAGGAATTGGCTGGAGTACTCACCAAATGCCTATCCATAAAGAGATTGGGAGGCAAAGTGAAGGTGGGGCTATCTGACCCATCTCAGACAGGTATGCTGATCGGTTTTCTATATGCAGGCAGCGGTATAGCGAAGGTATTCCTGCCTGAAACACAGCTCGAAATTGAACCCTCATTTGAGGTGGAGCAGATGGACGCGGATATAGGAATAGGGCTTAGCCTACCTCTATTTAAGATTGTCATTCCAGTTATCCGTTTCTTCCGTAGGACAAAGAAGGTTTTTTGATCAAAATTCCAACGTCCAATCCAAAACCAGAAAAAGGTTCTTTAGTTTTTGGATTTTGAAATTGGGATTTGGAATTTATTATTAATACGTATAAGTCCTGCGGAACTTAAACGGCGAGAATTCAACCCCGCCACCCTCATAAAATTTCGTGAACCACTCGTAGAAATGTAACCTGATGGTATGGATACCCGCCATTATCGCCTCGAGCACTATAACAAGCGCAGTTCCAGCTAAGAACACCACAGCCGCCACCCCTATGTTTATCTTCAAGCACATGAAAGTCAAAAGAATGAACACCTCGATTAACGCCGCGTGACATAATGCTAAAGCGAGAATCCTGCCATAAGAGACGATATTTGCAAGAAATCTGAAGAAATTCTCCAGCAGTGCATCTATCACGCCATCTATAAGAATGATGAGGTAGTCCATGATTGCCCTCTTTTCTCCTTTACTATTACTATTACTATGACCGCTGTGTTCACTCCCCTCGCCATGTCTCAACTCAGAAACTATCTTGAGAACGAACAGCGAAATTATAGGGAGCATGATGAAGACGACAATGCCCGCTTCCAGCCCAATAAAAGAAAGACCGAATAAAACGAGCAGGAAATAAAGAGCGCCGAACAAACACCAGATTTTTACAAACCCACTTAGTGCTTCAAAGATGTGTCTATTAGAAAAATTATTTGCCACACTGAGAAATAAGCCAAGCCCCATGTGCAATGCGCCAATCAGCATCGTCACTATAAACAAGCGTTCAACATTATGTGGAATGGGCTCGAACCACAAAGGCTCGAAGACAAGCAAGTCCGGAACGTGCATACCCACGGAGCCCTCAACCAGCTCATTAGCAAAATGGCTAAACCCGAAGAACTCGCCGAATAACGCGCCTCCAACTACCGAACAAAGCCCGCATAACGTTATAATTACGCCCATTTCACGCATTCCTTTTCCCAAACCCTTAAATGCGAACATCAATGCCAGACCGAGTAAAAGCAATAGAAAACCATGCCCCATATCCGGGAACATAAGACCAAAAAGAACTGGAAATATTATAGCGGTAATCAGCGTTGGGTCTATATCCTTGTATAACGGATGCCCATACATCTTAACTATGGATTCAAAAGGCTTTATTATTCGTGGATTGTTCAGTAAAGAAGGCACTCGCACGTCCTCTCGCTTTGGCTCCCGCACCTCAACCACGGAAAATCCACACGTCTCTTCACTTATCCCCTCTATTACTATCTCAACCTCTTCTTCAGGTGCCCATCCTTCGATAACCCGCACGCGTTCACTCGTACCGAACAGAATCTTAGCCTTTGCCTTGCTTTCCTCTATTTGCACAAGCTCTTGCATCACGAGCAAGTCCTTAAACT
>WJOV01000091.1 GCA_009618475.1 Methanosarcinales archaeon
AGGCAGTTAAAGAAGTTTTTGAATACATTGATATAAGTCGTCAAGCAGCAAATAAGTTAGTAACAAAATTTGAAGCGATTGGTATTTTAGGAGAGATTACTGGGAAGAAGCGATATAAAAAATACATATTTGTTGATTATGTAAAGATTATTGAAGAGGGAACACATGTTTAATTAAGGAGACCGTCTCACAATTCAAAATCACAACAAAAAAGAATAGAAGCACCAAAACAAGCCCAACCATTAACGCCCTCTTTTTATCCCTGCTATCACCTTTGATTTAATGGTTTATCTCCCACTACTTTTTATCCGAAAAAGCGATGAATGGGAAAAGCGAAGAAGAGATAGAAGATAGGTGTTAAAACGGCGCTAAAAATTATGGGATCATAAAACCGGAGATACTTCTGGAACTACTGTGAACGTTCACACCCCCGACACCAAATCCAGCAGCGCCGCTCTCGGGTCCTTCGCCTTCACCACGCCGGAAGCCAGCAACACGCCATCTGCACCCAACTCAATCGCCGCTCTCACGTCCTCACCATTTGTAACGCCTGCACCGCAGAGCACAACACTTCCTTCATCCACTCGCCGCACCTCTTTCACCGTGTCTTCCACTATCCCGGGGTCCACCTTCGATACCGCCTTACCCGTCCCTATCAGTTCCGGTGGTTCAACCGCGATTGCATACGGCTTCAATTCCGCAACTGCCTTACTTACTGCTATATTATTCGTGCAAACAATCGTCAAGAGGTTTAAGCTCGCCGCTTTTTTTACGATAAAGTCTATCTCCGCTATTTTCAGCCGGTGCTCGGAATGATTTACAAGCGACCCCGTTGCTCCTGCCTCCTTTATCGTCTCCAGCGTTACGGAGCCGGTATGACTGCCCGGTTCTATGGCGTCAACGTGCTGTGCGAAGCAAGGTATGTTTACCATAGACGCGATCAGCGCAAGCTCGACCTGTTGCGGGCAGATAGCAATGCTTATCCCTTTCTCATCCGCAACCTCCTCACATATTTCGGCGAGTTCAAACCCTTTTTCTCCCATTGACTCCGCATACGCCTTCACATTCAACACAATCACGGGTGTTTCTATTTTTTCACCCATTCCCATTCCCGTCCCTGTTCCTATTTCTATTCCCATCCCCTCTTCCCTTCTTCCCTCCACAGCCATCATATCCATATCACAAAATCCTCCTTAATTCTCCTATATCTGTCACCAAAAACGTTGGCTTATAAATATCTCTTACCCCCTTCTCACCATTATAAATAAATACCGATTCTATACCTGCATTCTTTGCTGCTAATACCCCCACCAGGTTGTCATCCACCAATATCGCCGCCCGCTTACTCATGCTCAATTCACTCAACACTTTATTTATGTAAAATGGACTTGGTTTCCTGTTCGTCAGACATTCCAGTTCGGTCCTTCTTCCATACCATATCTTGAAGTACGGTTTCAAATTAAAATGTTCTATTGCGTAATCCACACATTCTTGTTGCGAATCGCTTACCACCGCAAGATAAGCTTTCTTACTAAGATATTTCATTACCGCCTCTGAACTCTTGCATAGTTTTATCTCTCCATTCCGCATCGCTTCTATCTTCGCTTCTATGACGTTCTTCTCTCTTCGTGCCCAAAAGTCCTCACAATCCAGGCTAAATCTATCACAAAATCTTCTCACTCCTTCTTCTCCATCGGAAAGCAGAGGGGCGAGGAAAAGATTGTCCATTTCCTCTATGCTGAGATTTAGTCCGTAAAAACTCAATGTTTTTCTGAATGCTTCGTAAGCCCACTCATGCACTATTTCTCCTTCTCCTCTCGAATCCAGAAACGTTCCGTCCATGTCAAAGATGACCAGCTTATATTCTTTTTCCATGTATTATTATAGATATATTGAAAAGGGGATTATAAATATCCCTTACTCCCAAACTGAAGAAAGGGATAGGAAAAGAAGGTGTGTAAAAATGAGCGTTGTTACGAAGGAACTTCACTTCGATACCAAAGGAGAAGTGGAAATTGTAGATATAACCGAGAAGGTGGACGGCAAGCTAAGAGAATCAAGCATCGAGGACGGTACTGTAACTATCTTCGTGCCCGGTTCGACGGGTGCGGTCACGACCATAGAATACGAGCCTGGTCTGTTGAACGATTTACCTGATGCTTTGGAGCGGTTGTTCCCGAAAGGAATGGGCTATGGGCACGAACTCAGGTGGCACGACGGTAACGGGCATTCGCACGTAAGAGCATCTTTTTTGGGTCCCTCATTAACGGTGCCTTTTAGAAATAAAAAGATGTTGCTGGGGACGTGGCAGCAGGTGGTGTTTATCGAGTTGGACAATAAGAGAAGGTCGAGACGAATAATCCTTCAGATATTGGGATAAGAATAAAATGGTACTTGTATAGCGGGAATAAATTAAGAAAGCTCTCTAAGGCACATTTTTACTTTACTTACGATCTCGTCGAGTTTATCCTGTGGAACGTCCGCATTTCTCACAATGCCAGTCACTATTCCCACGACTTTACCCGGCGTCTCGCCCTCTTTATTTCTCGTGCTTACTCCTATTTGCTCGAAATCCTCGAACGTCACCGGGCTCTGGCAGAGAATGATAGCAGGTACCGCCACCTTTCTCAACTCAAACCTCACTTTGTAGATGAAATGCTGTTTTACGTTACCATGATGCAATATGGCAAGCTTATGCCTATTGATTATATCTATCTCCCTCTGCTCTAATCCGAAGGCTACGCCATGCCCCCCACCCTTCGGTGCATCTGCTGGTGTTCCATCCCCGGCATTCAATATTATTTCACCGGTGTTTATACCCCTACCCCTTAATTCTGTGGTTATCACACATACCGGCTTTGGCACGTGCCTGAACCCCGGGGACATCGCAACTGCTATTACGTCGTTCCGCCACGCTTTCGCAAATGTCCCTCTCTGCGCAATACCGCCTCCTAAGCCAAGCGCCTGCCCCTTCCTACACGCTACAACCTGTGTCTCTCTTCCCACCGTCATTTTGTATTTTTACGCTGTCCTCAATTCCTCTCTCTTCGTTATTTTACCGTCCTTCATGTGCGCTACCCTATCGCAAACCATTTCAACAAAATCAAGGTCATGAGAAACGATTAAGAAAGTTATCCCTAAATTCTCCCTCGCCGCCCTTATAGACGCAGCAACGAATTTCTTTGTTATCGGGTCCATTGTTCCCGTTGGCTCATCAAGTATCGCAATCGCAGGCTCCTTCATCAATATCTGCGCAAGAACAATCCGCTGCCTTTCTCCAACGCTTAGTTGAGTATGGTCCTTCGGGAGTACCTCCACAGCCTCCTCTTCGCTAAATCCTATCCCCTGCAGGATAAATATTGCCTTCATCCTCGCAAGTTCTTCCGGTATCTTCAACCCTATG
>WJOV01000047.1 GCA_009618475.1 Methanosarcinales archaeon
ATGGTTGTATTTGTCGGCGATGTTTTTTGCTTCTTGCACCGCCTCCTGCGCCTTTAAAGTCAGTTTGTCAAGCCGCATCTGCCACACCTCTCTCTCTTTCTATGCTATAATATATACCTAAATCCCGGAGTATAAATAGGTTATTTGATGGTATAAATGTGACAAGGAATCATAGATACACCGTTCACTCAACGTGACTTAAATTTCCAAACTCCAATTTGTTTGTGATTTGGTGCTTGTGATTTGGAATTTTTCCACTCTTTAATGAGCAGGTCCGGTCATTCCTTTATCACATCTTCTAACCGGTATCGCAAAAACGTTGAAATTAAAATATTCGTCAACACGAGACATATACATAAAAGAATGATTCCATTTAGACCATACACCAAATAGACAGGTAAAGTTGCCACAGGCGATAGCCCGTAGCCCAAAAACCGGAAGCTATTATATATGGACGATGCAGTTCCTCTTGATTCCGGCACGCACTCAACGACCATCGTGTTAAGCGAGGTAAATGCCGTTGCGCCTCCAATACCCATGATCAAGACCGGAATGAAAAAGGCCATGTATGTATTCACCTGCATAAATATCAAAAACGCACCGAGCATGATACTCAACCCGATAAGCAACGTCTTCCTTCTACCGATAAAATCCGTAAGATAACCGGCAATCGGCGCTGTCACAATCCCGATGAATCCCACGGTGGACAGCAAAATGCCTATCTTATCCTCGCTCACGGCTATCGTCAGTGTATCCGCTAAGAACGTCATCGCTGCGATATTTCCAAAGAATACGAGTAGTCCAATCATGCAAAGCAGCAATAGCTCTTTATTCCTGAATACACCGCTTATCTTCCTCAATACATCCTTTAATTCTCCATCGCCCTTTGAAGCATCGAAATAAAAGAGGTAAACAGAGCCGAGCAGTCCGGAGAAGAGGAATAACGTCAGAAATACAAGTCTCCAATCAATTATTGCAAAAAATCCGCCAACTAACGGACCTAATGCGATTCCTGCTTGTGTTGATGCTCCATACCCGCCCATTACCCTACCACGTTCTTTGTATGGAAAGACGTCGCCGAGGGTCGCCATGATGATAGGCGCTATAAATGCACTTCCAAGCCCTTGTAATGCCCTTGCACCGAGGAATGCCCCGATATTAGTCGAAGATGCACAGAGCAGCGATGCAAGTGAAAACGTAAATAATCCAAAAAGAATGATTCGCTTTCTCCCGTAAATATCTGAAAGCGCGCCTGAAAAGAGCTGAAAGAATGCAAACGGAATCATGTAAATCGTAATAGATGCCACTATAAACGAAATATCGGCATTGAAAAATTCTTTAAGCGGTGGAATCAACGGAAGTACAGTGCTTCCTCCAAAAGGTCCAAGAAACACTGAAGAATACAATAAAAAGAGAAGATGCTTTTTTGATGCTCCATTCTTTTTCATAGACAGAATTATCTTTTTGACCTCATCTTCTCGGTCATCCTTTCAAACTCCTCAGACCGCTCTGCCCTGCCGGCGGTGCTGAAATCAACCGCTTCTGCAATACCACTTACCCTCTCCCACGGAATTGATGCGACCATAAGCCCCGAGTCCCACCTTTCCATCCTCCTTGCACTTATGTCCCCAACGGTGAGGTTGAAGTTCCCCGATACAAGTGGGTAGGTTATCGCACTCCAGCAAAGAGGTCCTCTCATCTCGATAGATGGCGTTTTTCCATCCCAGAACTGATTTAAGGTGATGAGTCTTGATGCCTGCTCGGCGTTTACAAGCAAGAGGATGAGGTCAGGCTGAAATATCCCTTTTATAATAGGATAAAGAAATATCTTCTTTGAAAGACCAAAGGGTGGTTTTGCAATCCTTTCAACCTCTACGCTCGACCTTACCGCTGTTTTAACGTCAAACCAGAGCTTCTCGCCCTCGACCAGCATTTTCCATGGCGTTTCTCGCCTCTGGGTAAGACCAAGATGGCTCTTTCCTCCGGGACAGGCACATTTATCTTCTGATAGCAATATGATTTTCCCCTCGGAAGCTTCCAGTATCGCTCCACACACGGTATAGCTCCCCATTTCGAGCTCAACTCCGGGGTCTTCATCTGTGTACTTTACCCCGACTGGCTCTTTTTCTATACTTAACGCATCCACAATAATTTTAACGTTCTCGATATATTTCTCCATCTATACCATCTCCTTTAAACGAATATCATATTCCTAAAATCACATACCCCATATTAAATATGCGGAGCCTGCACCTATATAAAGTCTGCTATCTTATACTCTGGCTAAAATGGACCTGATTGTGATAATGTTTTGAGGAGCGCTCCTTGCGGGAGCACGTGGTTCGTGGCAAAGCAGTTAGCAGGCGTAGAAGTTGTGAACAAACGAGAACTTTTGAACCGAATAAGCGAATCTCATCATTCCTATCCCTGCACTGCAAGCATGGAGAAAGACCGTGAGATTGGCGACACGATTCTGCACAGGGCGGGGTATATTATAAGAGCCGCTGTGGAGGATGGGCTGAAGTGAAGCGAACTTCTGTTGGAAGCAAACGTTACTGTAAAAATATTGTCTTTCTTATATTCTCCGCCGAGCAACCTCATTTTCATCTGAAGGCGGCACAATTACTGACTTAACCTGCATTTGTTCCTCACCCTCATACTTAACTTCCACCAGCACCCCTCCTTCTTCGGCACCCACACCCGCATCGGAATACCTCGCAGTCAGCTTTGCCGCGAGTTCAATCGCTTCTTTGCTCTTTTCACCTTCCAAAATCGTTATCGGGCTTCCGTAACCCGGCACTTCAAAGACATAATCCTCTGGATTCTTCAAATCCATCAGAAGCTTATTCTCTTCTTCATTCCTCCCCACTATTATTTTGGACGCAGCAACCCGGAAATGCCTGCCGATTTTCAGTAACGAGACGTCTCTCTTCGTCACTTTTTCCTTATGCTCGAACAAATCGCGGACTTTCGATGCAAATTCCTTGTAGGTCAAGAGACAACCGCCGGCAGGCGATGGATAAGCATCCTGCATGCCAAACTTCCTGGCAAGTGCAATCTGAGGCTTTCTGCTTCTTCCTTTTATATCCAAAAGCTTGCTCCTGTCTATCCAACCTTCACGCTCGGGAATCGTCTCCGGCAATAGTTTTGCAGATAGCGGTCTCAAAACCATTTTCTCTAAGCCCGATTCCCTTTCCTCGAGCTCCAATTCTTTCCTGTGCTGGCTCATCGGTCTTTCACCGAGCACGTCGCCAGTGAAGATAAACTCGGCACTGACTTCTTTCGCAATCCGCTTCGCTTCTCGCAGCATATAAATATGACAATCTATACAGGGATTCATCCCAGAGCCATAGCCATACTTCGGGTTTCTTA
>WJOV01000005.1 GCA_009618475.1 Methanosarcinales archaeon
CAAAAGTAGAAGGGAAGGAAATACCATGGGACCCTTCGCAACTGAGGAAAATCCAGGAGCACCCGTGTTTCAGTAAAAAAGCCTGTCATTTCTTCGGCAGAATGCATCTTCCCGTAGCGCCGAAGTGTAATATCCAGTGTAATTACTGCATACTGAAATTCGATTGCGTGAATGAATCTCGACCGGGAGTGACGAGCAAGGTGCTAACGCCGCGGGAAGCGTTGGAAAAGGTAAGGGAAGTGTTGAAAAAGGTGCATTACATCAAGGTCGTGGCAGTGGCGGGACCGGGTGAGCCATTGTTCAACGAGGAGACCTTCGAGACCTTCCGGCTCGTAAATGATGAGTTCTCACACCTGTTAAGATGCATGAGCACGAACGGTTTGCTCCTGCCAGACCGAATAGGGGACATAGAGGAATTGGGAATCGACACCATAACCGTGACGCTTAACGCAGTTGACCCTGCTATTGGCAAGGAAATCTATTCGTTTGTCAATTATCGTGGTAAAATATACAAGGGAGAGGAGGGCGCTGAGCTACTGCTAAAAAAGCAGTTGGAAGGAATTCGAGAGGCGGTGAAACGGAAGATCCTGGTGAAGGTGAACACGGTTCTTATTCCTACGGTGAATGATGAGCACGTCGTTGAGATAGCGAGGGAAATAGGGGAAATGGGTGTTTACGTGCAGAACATTATTCCGCTCATCCCGCAATACAAGTTCGCCCATATCACACCGCCAACGCAGGAAGAGAAGAAGGAGATGCAAGCGAAATGCCGTGGGTATCTGATGCAGATGATACACTGCCGTCAATGCCGTGCCGATGCCATAGGGAAACTCGGAAAAGACATTCAAAACTTATAAAGATGAATCTGTTATTATTCATATTATTCAATTACATTACGGTGAAGATATAAGAGAAGGAGAGGGGGAAAAGAAGAGATGACAATAAAGGAGGAGTTGCCACCTGGGGAAGTGCCGTCTGAGGAGATCCAGGAGATGAATATGCAGGTTTCCGATGCTTTTTCAGAGATGTTCAAGCCGGTTATCGGTCCTTTTGGGTCCAAGATATTGATAACGAAGGGAGCGACGAAAGTGGAAGCTGCGGACCTCGTATCCAGCAACGCATACAGCCTGATAAGGGAATTGAAATATATGCACCCCACCGCGGACATATTGATAAACGCGGGGTTAACACAGGGCGAGAAAGTAGGGGATGGCATAGCTACGGTTATGATTCTGACGGGCGAGCTGGTGAAGAGGGGGTATGCGTTGAAGAGCGAGGGCGTGCATCAAAATACAGTGGTGAAGGGGTATGAGAAGTCGCTGGAGCTTGTGAAAGAGGTTTTAACGGAAATGGCGTCCGTGGTGGCGGTAAGAGGAAAAGGGAGCGATGAGATATTGCGGTGCGTGGCAAAGACAGCATTAAAGAAAGGGGATTATTGTGAAGAGGATAAATTGGCGGACGTGGTAGTAGAAAGCATAAAACGGATAAGCGATAGCGATGGTGATGAGCCAATAGACGTGGACGATGTAGTAATAGAGACGAAGAGTGGGAGCCGCGTGCATGAGACGGGGTTTTATGAAGGCGTTGTCGTGGACCGGGAAGTTCTGGATGCGCTACCTACGGAGATGGAGAATGCGAGAGTAGCATTGCTCGATTTCCCGATAGAACACAAGGAGCCGAAGGTAAAGGGGAGGAAGGAGCTAAAGACAGGGACAGGGGCAAGAGAACGAAGCAAAGCGGGAGAAACGCTTGGTGCGCTTGATATTCACGTAAAAATCTCAAAACCTTCTCATCTCCGGGAGTTCAGGGAGACAAGAGCGAGGATTTTTGATGAAGTCGTTGAGCCAGTAATAAAAGCGGGTGCAAACGTGATTTGCTGCCGGTGGGGAGTGGATGACGATGCGTTGGGTAAGTTCCGCGATGCGGGAATAATGCTGATAAAAAGGGTGAAGTTAACGGATTTGAGACGATTGGAGAAGTCCACGGGTGGAAAGATAGTGAAAGACGTGAGTGATTTGAGCGAAGACAAATTTGGGTTTGCGGGGAAAGTGGTGCAGCGAGAGATAAGCGGAGATAAATACGTATTCTTTGAAGACTGTGTGCATAAGAAATCTGCCACGATAATTATAAGGGGCGTGTCACTCAGGGTTTTTTACTGAAACACGGGTGCTCCTGGATTTTCCTCAGTTGCGAAGGGTCCCATGGTATTTCCTTCCCTTCTACTTTTGCTACGGGTAGAGGGGCCGGAGTCTCCGCCATTTTAATTGATTTCGCTGTGCTATCGTTCATTCTATCACCTCTCCAAAATCCTGTGCTGCCCTATCTACTACTATCAGTTCTTTATCTACCCCTTCTTTTAAGCATAATTTCGTTCCTTATAAATTTTTCTATTTCTGTTTTTCGGACCCAACTTATAAAGTCAGGTTCATGAAGAAGAGCTATCTTTGAGAAGGTCCCACCTGTGGCAGTGCTCCCTTATTATATCCGCTCTGCTTATTATTCCAATCAATTCTTTCTCTCCTTCTTCTCCGCTCTTTACCACAGGCAATCTTCCTACACTATATGTGTCCATTTTATGCAGGACGTCCTCCAAAAACTCGTCCGGATACGTTACTATCACTTCCTTCGTGCACATTAGCCTTATCTTCCTGTAATCCGCCCCTTTCTCTCTTTCCTTTTCTAAATCCATTATGGTCGTTATTCCAACCATCTTCCCCTTTTCATCCACCACGGGATAAGTTATGTGCCCCGTTCTCTCTGCAAAATAAAGTGCTTCTTTCACCGTTTTATCTCCCAAAATAGTCAGCACATCCTTCGTGTAAGCATCCTCTACTTTTATCCCTTCCAGTATATCTACCATGAATTCCCTACTATGTGCCTCTGATTCTTTCCTCGTTTTTTCCTGTTTCTCATATATCGTCCATCCACCGGAAAGGGAATAAGCCACTACCGATGTAAGCATCAAAGGCACCAGCAGGCTGTAACTCCCCGCCATCTCGGAAATCATTAATATTGCTGCAATAGGCACCTTCGCCGCACCAGCGAAAAAAGCCGCCATTCCTACAAGCACAAAAGCCGACGTCGTTGCTTCCGTTATTATCCCCGGGAAGAAAAAATGAAATATTCCGCCAAACAACCCTCCTAACATAGCCCCTATAACCAACGAGGGTGCAAAAACTCCTCCACTTCCCCCTGAACCTATGGTAAACGACGTAGCAAATATCTTCGCAATGGCAATAACAAGTATAAGAAGAGAAGCTTCTAGTGTCTCCACAATTTAATCCTTAGATATAATACTTGGACAACTTCTTATCAGCCTTATCCCTCGTAAACTTCCAATTGATCTTCTTTTT
>WJOV01000100.1 GCA_009618475.1 Methanosarcinales archaeon
TCCTTTAGCAAAACAGACTGTATTTTCCGAACTGCTCTTATCTCGCAGGGTGTCCCGACAATCGCAATTCTTCTTTTTCCGCTTTTCACCGCTTCCCCTATCTTCGATACCATGGGGCATTGCACATACTTTGTCCCCTTTGCTTTTTTTATCTCCTCTACGTCCTCGGCTATCTCTGGAACGGCATTATAGCCTTCTATCCGTTCTGCCACGATAACGCAATCAAATAGCCCTTTTTCCACGCCTGCGACCAGCATAGAAGTAACTACCCCGCCATCCTGCCCTTCTATTTGTGTTTTTCCGGCAATTAACTTCTTGTAGATGCCCAGACGCTCATCTCTCATGCCTTCAGAATCCAAAAACTCCCTCTCTAAGCCCTCTATATCCGTTTCCGTCATCGGACAGATATCATAGCAAGTCCCATTCTCGCTGCACTTCAGCACTCCTTCTTTATCGAGCGAACACTCTTCTTTTAATATTGGTGCCTCAGGTCCAAGTTCGAGATGCTCACAGAAGGAAACGCAAGCTCCACAGTACGAACACAGATTCCTGTCAATTATCTCGGCCTTTAATCCTTCAAATCCTTTGCTACTCCCTTTTAACACTTTTAACACCACCCCCCCTCAACTTAACAAACTATCCATCTGTGCAAATATCTGCTCGTCTTTGAAGTGCACCATTGAAATTGCCCCGGATGGACATGCAGACCCGCAGGAACCACATCCTTTACATATTACTTCATTCACACGCATCACACCCGCTTCGAGGGAAAGAGCCCCGAAAGGGCAGATTTCTTCACACGTTCTACACCCCACGCAAACGTCTTCATTTATAATTGCCACAAGTGGTTCTATCTCCACTTCGCCCCTCATTAAAGGTATCGAAGCTCTGATTGCCGCGCCAACCGCCTGTGCAACGCTATCAGGAATATCTTTTGGTGATTGACAGCATCCCGCGATGAAAATACCATCGGTGAATGTATCTAAGGGACGGAGCTTGGGATGCGCCTCTAAGAAAAAACCATCTGCACTTCTCGATATTTTCAATAGTTTCGCGAGTTCATCTGCGTCCTTTCTTGCCTCGATTGCATTAGCCATGACCACCAAATCCGCTTCTATTTCCACCGCTTTGCCTTCGCTTATCGTTCTTACCACTACTTTATCATCCCCTTCGCTCCTTTTTATCACCTCCAGTGGGCTCTCAAGCTCTTTTCTTATGTATTCCACTCCCTCCGCCCTCGCTCTATTATAAAACTCCTCAAACCCTTTCCCATACGCCCTTACGTCATTGTATATTACTTTCACGCTCGCATCGTGAATTCTATCTCTTACCAGATGCGCCTGTTTCGTCATATACATGCAGCACACACGAGAGCAGTATTCATGCTCTCCTTTCTCATGAGAACGAGAACCCACACAACAGAGAAAAACCACTTCTTTCGGCTCCTTTCCGTTTATTAGAATCTTCCCACCTGTGGGACCCGAAGCAACCGAAAGCCTTTCAAATTCCAATCCGGTTACCACCTCATCGTATTTATAGCCATACGCCGGTTTTTCCGCTGGGTCAAGCAACTCGTATCCCGTTGCAACCACAATCGTCCCTACTTCTATTTCTATCTCTTCCTCTTTCTGCTCGAAATCAATCGCATCTGCCAGGCACGCTTCTTTACACGCTGGATATTTCCCACATTTTCCTTTCGTTATGTATAGGCAGCTATTTGCATCTACGGTGTATATCAGGGGAACTGCCTGTGGAAAAGGGACGTATATCGCAGCCCGTTTCGCTAATCCTTCGTCAAATTCATTTGCCACTCTTCCACGAAGCAGGCACGCATTTGCACATTCTCCACAGCCCGTGCATTTATCCTCATCCACGTAACGAGGTCTCTTCCTTATTTTCACTTTATAGTTCCCTATGAATCCATTTACTTCTTTCACCTCCGAATAAGTGAATAGCCGGACATTCTTGTGTCTTTCCACTTCCACCATCTTCGGCGTGAGAATGCAGGCAGAGCAATCTAAAGTCGGGAACGTCTTATCAAGTTGAGCCATGTGTCCGCCAATCGAAGGCTCCTTCTCCACTAAATACGTTTCAAATCCTTTATCCGCAATCTCCAAAGCGGCATAGATTCCTGCTACGCCACCTCCTATCACCAGTGCCCCCGGTATAACACCGACCTTTTTTTTCTCTAAAGGCTCTAACAATGCCGCTTTACTGACTGCCGAAGCCACCAAATCCTTTGCCTTCTCCGTCGCTTTATCTTTATCTAAATGAACCCAGGCGCACTGTTCTCTTATGTTCGCCATCTCAAAACAATATGGATTCAAACCCGCATCTTCGCATGCATTTCTGAATGTGGGCTCGTGCATCCTCGGAGAGCAGGAGGCAACAACCACTCTGTTCAGTCCATGCTCTTTTATATCACTCTTTATTAACTCCTGGCCCGGGTCCGAGCACATATACTGGTAATCTCTCGCAATGACCACGCATGGCAACTCACTTGCAAACTCAACGACCTCTTTAACGTCCACCGTCGCTGCTATGTTCACACCGCAATGGCAGATATAAACGCCTATGCGCGGAGTTTCTATATTTGTGCTATTCACCATGTCCTCTTTTTATATATGGCATTTGACGTATTTTTAAAAATTTTGTTTACACATTGCACTTTACGTCTCGAATTGTCGCAATGCCTCTTCCTTTATCTTCCTTGCTCGCTTCGCTCCAACGCCAGGAACTCTTTCCAACTGCGCTACATCCGCTTTTGCCACCTCTCCGGGATTCCTGAACCCCGCCGAATACAATCCCCTTGCGATTACTCTGCCAACTCCTTTTATGGACACCAATCTGAGCACCTCAGTTTTAACGCCCTGCCTTATCCTGTCCTTTAACATGATTAGCCTCGCATACATATTCTCATCCCGAAGATACTCTGCCATCCTCGACGCTGCATAACACATCCATCCCAGAACGTAGATATTGTTGTGAATCTCACCCGGATATATTCCAAACTTCTCCTTCATCTCCGGATACGTGATCTCATCTATCCATGCATGTGCGACGATAGCACTACCCAACGCATACTCGCCGCTATACAGCCATTCGAGATTGTCGCTAAGGCTGCTTGCTATTCCCATCGCTTCTTTCACCTTCAATGGAACTACTTCATCACATTTGCATAAAAGGAGCAAGAGGTCAAAATCCGATATTTTCGCTCGCATCGCAGCATCACCCAGAATTTTTATGCCACTTCTCAGCTCTAATGCTGACTTTGTGGACAGGTACAGCCTTGAAGAAAGCGACCCAAAATCCGTAGCTCTTATTTCTTCTTTTTCACCGTCCATTGTCATGGTTATGAACCCGTCCTCCGATAGCTGCAGCAGTATGTCGTCCATTTCTTCTTTCAGGAGTGCCATTTCGTCTCGGTTTTGATACGCATAGAAAGTGCTGTCGAGGAATTCGAGGATTTCGTCCATACGATGCGCACCACCAACAATGGTTGCAAGAACCTGTTCTGTCAGTGCTTCCGCCGAAAACTGCGATTCTATCCGTTCTAATTCGCCATTTATGTAGAACTCTTCTATTTCCTTGAACTCGTCCTCACTCCTCGCCACTATCAGCCCTATTCCATACTCATCGTGTTCCGGTCTTCCTGCACGACCAAATACCTGCTTCACCCAACACACCGGCATCGGCTCATTTCCCCTGCCAAGCGTGAAAAACTTATAATTCCGGATTAAAACCATTCTTGCAGGTAAAGAGACACCCATTGCCAACGTTGGCGTGCAGCATATCACTTTTAATACCCGCTCGCGGAAACTCTCTTCCATCGCTCTCCTCTGCTCCGGGTGCAGCCACGAGTTATGGTAAGCAACGCCACACCTGACCATGTCGCCGAGGTCGTCCACACCGATGTCAACCGTATCCGCAAGCTTGTCCAACTCCTTATTCGCCATTTTCAATTGCGCTGCGATTTTTCTTGCAAAAGATGCCGAACCGCGTTTCGTATTCACAAAAACAAGAACTTGCGAACCTTCGTTTACCTCTTCTATCACTCGCTCTATTATCTTTCTGTCGTCCTCAGCAAGGAACACTCCCTCTTTTAACGGCACCGGTCGCCATTCGGATTGTATCAAAGAAGCATGCAGCCAGTTTCCAAACTCCGCCGCATTTGGTATCGTTGCAGATAAAGCAATGATTCTCGCAGAAGGATTAAAGCTCATGAACCGCGCCATTGCTCCTTCTAACCTCGGTCCCCTTTTCTCGTCTCCCAGCACGTGTACCTCATCCACGACCACAACCGAACACTTTCTTAGCCAGGACGGCTTTATCCTCGTGAGCGAGTCCAGCTTTTCCAGCGTGAGAAGTATGACATCGTATCTTTCAAGATACCGCGAAGAACTTTCGTAATCGCCCGTAGATATGCCAATTTTTGCAACAGAGCTGAACTTATCCTTAAAATTCTGATATTTCTCGTATGCTAATGCGTTTAGAGGGACGACATAAAGGCATTTCCCCGAAGCGGTTAAAATCGATTTCAACATCACCAATTCCGCTAACAGCGTTTTACCACTTGCCGTTGGTGAAGCGATGACGAAATTTTTATTCCCATCGAGAATTCCTGCTCTTATCGCCTCCTCTTGCGGTGGATACAATTCTTTAATATCGCTATCGCCGAAAATGGATTCCAGTCCTTTTTCCAAATTTAAGTCCGACAACTTCATTTTCGATATGCCAAAACCCCTTAAAATATAATTACAATAAATATATATCCATATCTTTTTTATTTTAATTTCAAAAAGAAACGAAAGATGGCGAGGAAGCAAAAGAGAAAGAAGGGGAAGAAAACAAAATCCGCAGGCAGGTTTGGCGCGAGATACGGGCTGAAAATAAGAAAAGCCGTTGCTGCGATAGAAGAGAAGACAAGAGCCGTGCATAAGTGCCCGAAATGTGAAAGAAAGTCAGTGAGCAGGATAGGCACGGGTATATGGAAATGTTCAAAATGTGGTTTCACCTTCAGTGGTGGAACGTATATCCCGCAAACCCCGGTGGGCATAACAGCACAGAGGGCGATAAAGAGGCTGGTAGAAAGAGGAATGGATATGGGAGCAGGTATAGAAAGAGAAGAAGAGCAAGAGGCGGAAGCGGAGGAGTGAGGTGAAAAATAGAGCATGGGATATTATTGCCTGAGGTGTAAAAAGATTGTAGAGCTAACTACGAGCAATCAAGGGGTAAGGTGCCCATACTGCGGATATAGAGCATTGAAAAAGGAGAGACCGGAAGTGGTGGTGAAAAAAGCAAAGACGGAATGAAAGTAGAAATAAAGGAACGAGGGAAAAAAGAAGTAAAATTTGTGATTGAAGGTGTGAAAGTGCGGTTTGCAAATGCGCTTAGAAGAGCAATGATTACAGAAGTGCCGAAGTTTGCGATTGATGAAGTTAACATTCACGAGAATACGTCTTTATTATACGACGAGCAGTTAGCGTTTCGTTTGGCTTTGATTCCTTTGAAGACTGACCTTCGTGCTTGTAGTGCGGATGACATGGTTACTCTGACTTTAGAAGCGATAAGCCCGGAAAGAGCGGGCTACACGGTGGTTTATTCCAAGGAACTCATCTCATCGGACCCCGAAGTGGAAGCGGCGTTTGAAGATATACCGGTAGTGAAGCTGGTTTCAACGGAAAGAGAAATTAGGGGTATAAGAACGGTTGCGAGGCAAAGGGTTTCTTTAGATGCGATAGCAAGGCAGGGCAGAGGGAAAAAGCATGCGAAATGGCAGCCTGTTACCGTTTGCAGCTACGAAGAGCTGTCAGGCGAAGATAAGAACGGTTTACTTTTCTCCGTTGAGAGTGATGGTGCTTTGCCGGTAGATGACATAGTAGTGGAAGCGGCGAGGATAATGCGTGAGAAGTGCGAGAGCGTGGTTGATGGACTGTAATTGCTCAATGTCCTGTGGACAAAAACACTAAACACTAAATCCGAAATCCTAAACAAATCCAAATTACCAAAATTAGGAATTAGGATTTTCCAGTAGCTATATGAATACAAACAGGAAATTGACGTAGAGGATAGAAATAACGAAACCCGCTGTGATGAAGAGCATAAATGGTAAATCCGGTGTAACCCAAACTTCTTCGTCGAGTTTACCCTCGGCGGCGTAACTTTTTAGTTTTTCTATCTCCTCTTCGTCTATTTCCACACCGCCGAAAAGAAACTTTTTTTCTATGTCGCCGCCCTCTTTCTCCGCATACGAATGAACTAATCTTGTATGCTTCACCCCGGTGAGCTCATCAATACGCAATAGATAACCAATGAACATGTATCTGAGATTTTTTCTAAGTCCCTTGTGGCGTAAGCATAAATTCGGCAAATTATAAAAAAATAGGGCGAGCGAAACGATTAAAGTAACGATGGTGGCGTTCAAAAGCGTGGAGATTGCAAAAGGGAAAGGTATGAATCCTGCGTTCAAGGACAAGGATAAAGGAATAGGGAAGTGAAGAGAAAAGAAGTGGAAATCCGGATGCGTGGGAATGAGCAGGGAAATACAGATAAGCGATTTCGCATCGGCACCGCCAAAGAGCTGTAATCTAAAGAAGAGATAAGATAGTGCAAAAGTGAAAGTGAGAGAGAAAAGCAAAGAGAAGAGGAAAGGTATGCGGTAGATAAAAAGGTTATACGAGGCAAAAGGAATTGCTACGACAATCATGAGTAGCCAAAGCCAGTTTGTTACGCTTCTGCTCTTTATATCCAGCCAGGAAGCATAAATCAGGCAGGAAAAGCAAAATACTATACTAATGACATCTGACTCGACCATCTCTTATCACCAAATATTATATTTTGATAGTTTATATGTTTTCCAGTGGAAATGATACCCAAAACTTTATAAAGGGTAGATTTTTACTAACTATTCCATTGTGCTACATAAAAATATAACTTAAAGATGCGGGGGATAAAATAAAATGGGATTCGGTGCCGGGTATTCAAACTCGATGTCAAGGCAGATATGGATTTTGCACGTGGATGACGAACCGGCGGATTTGGAGATAACGAGAATATTATTGCAAAGGGAAGGGAAAGATAATTTTGAAATCACCAGTGTGCTTTCCGCGGAAAAGGCGCTGGAAAAACTTGAAAATGAGTATTTTGACGTCGTTATTGCAGATTATAAGCTGCCGGGGATGGGCGGAATAGAACTTTTGGACACGCTGAGGAAAAGCGTAAAATATGCAAGTATGCCTTTCATTCTATTCACCGGTAATGGTGGCGCGGAAGTTGAGAGTGAAGTTTTGAACAGGGGCGGGGACAGGTACGTTATAAAGAATGGAGATGCGGCAAAGCAGTGCAATAAATTGGCACATGCTGTACGAGAGTTAATGATAAAGAAGGGAAAAATGAAGGCGGAGGAACAGGTGGAAACAGATAAAAAACCTTCAGGAGTAGTTGCCTGGTGTTCTCGGCATTTAGCATTGTAATCAGGCATCCGCGGAAGAAAAGTTTAATATTTCACTTCACTGCCGGTATTATTTGCGTTAGAATAACTCACCAAAGCCCGTATATGCCTCTCGCCGAAAAAATCGTTCGTCAAACCAGCGAGTTCTTTCGCTCGTTTCTCCCCTTCTACTATTGCATACGCTGCAGGACCAAAAGAGGACATGCCATGCCCTAACGCATCATGGGTATCGAAGAAGTTGAAAAGCGCCTTTATTATATCATGCTGAAGCTCTACCTCGATTTTCTTGAACCCCGTCTCCTGCAACGTGGTTAAACTTTCGGCAAAAGTAGCTATGTCTTTCTCAAGCACTGAGGGCAGCGTTCGCATAAGCACTATCCTGCATATTCTTTCCACTTCTGCTCTTTTTATCGGGCAATACCGTTTGAAAACTTCTATCTCCTCAAGTCCATGTGCGCCTCTTTTTACCATAGGTATCGCAAGGACAAAGAACCAATCTCCGGGTAGAGCGTGCTGAAAGAGAACCGGCGGCGGAGAAACGTTCGATGCGGAAGAAGGAAGGAAACTCGTTTTTATTGCTTCGTTCTCCATTCCTTTCTCGGTCTCATCCTTGCGAAACACATGACCCGCGTCTAAGATGAACCCGCCTTTATCAAAAGCAGCCGTGCCGACACCGGAAGTGCCGCCTCTACCCACCAGTTTTGCTAATTCCACCGCATCATAGTTCCTGTTTTCCAGCACGCTTATCGCTTTTGCCACACTTAACGACAGTTGTGTCCGGGAGCCCAAGCCAACATGCGATGGCAACTTATTCAATATCTTTACACGGTAATTCCCCTTTAGTAGCGCAGGCTCTATTCTACTTCGTATCCGTTCCAATACGGGAACAACTTCTTCTGGATTATCTTGCTTCTCAACCGCTTTATCGACTGCCGATACCTCTATTTTCAAAGAGGGTTCATTTAATGCCACCCCTATTCCTCCGTCCACTCTTCCAAGCTCACCGTTCAGGTCTATAAGTGAGAAGTGGAGTCTGCTCGGCGAAGTTATAATAACGCTCATTTTGTCTGCCAAGTTTTTATAAGGGTTTAGTGTTTAAACTTTTGGTGGAGAGGAACATTTAAATACTTCGAGAACGAAATAAAAATCATGTCAGCAGTAAAGAGTGAGTTGGTGCCTATTATAATTGTAAAGGAGATAATTGAGCAAAAGAGAGAACTTGAAAGGATACTTTCGAAGCACAAGGTGAAAGAGCCAGAGGAGATAGAGAAAGAGATAGAAGAGGGGAAGCTGTCGGAACACCCATCTTACGAGGATTTCTTATCAGCTTTAGCATTAAGAAGCAATATAGAAGAGATGAAAAAGCTGGCGAGTGATTTAATAAGGGAGATTTGATGTTCCATAGGTATCTAACGTTTTTAAAGATAGCAAGCGATGAATACTCGGATATAGTTGTAGATGCAGAACTTCATGCAGATAGGGTGAGGTTGATTTTGATTGATGGCTCTTGGATTGAAGTGAGGTATCCGGTAGAGGATAAGTTCTCTTTTCACTGGCAGAGGAGCAATAAGATTTACAGAATTGACACAGCACCGCATCACAAAGACATCAGGACTTTTTCGAGACATATTCACTTCGGCTCAGAAGATAATGTCATTGAGGATTATGTGTTAGAGGAAAATGTTTCACCAGAGGAAAATTTTAAGAGGTTTATGGAATGGATGAGCGAACTTCTCAAGAGGAATTGAACGCAATATACAAGCAAAGCGATATAGAAGACCAGATAAGGACTGCCATAGCTATAATAAAAAACGGTGGCACGGTAGTTTACCCTACGGAAACGGTATATGGATTAGGAGCCGATGCGTTCTCCGAAGAAGCAGTGCGGGCGGTATATGAACTAAAAAGGCGAGATTTATCACAACCTATCTCCATTGCGGTTTCCTCCTTCGAGATGCTGCACAAAGTTGCGTATGTAGATTCGGAATCCGTAGAAATCATAACCGAGTTGCTACCGGGGCCTGTTACGGTGTTGTTGAGGAAAAAAGAAGTTGTGCCTGACGTCTTAACCGCTGCATCTGAGGTCGTTGGCGTGCGATTCCCGGATAATGCAATAGCAACAGGAATAATAGAAGAAACGGGACCTATAACCGCGACAAGTGCGAACGTCTCAGGTAGAAATCCACCGACCTGCGTAGAAGAAGTGGAAATAAAAGCGGGTATTATTATAAATGGAGGTAAGTGTAAATATAGTATGCCGTCCACGGTGGTGGATATGGTGACGGCGAATAAAGATAAGGCGAAGATAAAAATAGAGATAAAAAGAAGAGGAGCATGTTATGATAGAGTATTGCACGTCCTGCGGAGTAAATCTGCTGGAAAAGGGGTTCACGGTCTTCCCATGCCCTAACTGCGGAAAGGTCGAGATAGGAAGATGTGCGAAGTGCCGGAAGCAAAGTAATTTATACAAGTGTGAGGAATGTGGTTTTGTAGGTTCGTGAAAAATGAGATGGCAAGGTAGGTCGAGGCGGAAATATACCGGGGGGAGAATTTACTTTCACCGTAGGAAGAGGAAGCATGAGGCGGGAAGACCAGCGGCAGAGACTACTGTTGGAGCGACACGAAGGAAAAAAATCAGAACGAGCGGTGGTAGCGAGAAGATGCGGTTGCTCAGATGCGAATTTGCAAATGTCGCGGACCCAAAAAGCGGAACCACGAGAACGGCTAAGATAATAACGGTGAAAAACAATCCTGCGAATCCCTTCTTCGCAAGGCGGAATATAACGACAAAAGGCGCGGTGATAGAGACTGAAATTGGAGATGCCGTGGTAACAAGCAGACCCGGTCAGGATGGGATTGTAAATGCGAAATTAATCTGATGGGGGTTTCAAAATGTCCGGAATAGCACGAGAAAGGCGGATTCAAGAAATTGGAGAGCCCGAGGGAATAGGGATAGAATTCGGGATTATCTCGGAGAGTGAAGCACGGGTGGTTATTGAGGGTTATATAAGGGGACATCCAGGTTGCACTACCAGTGAAATAATAGAAAATTTGAGATTAGACCCTTCTCTTGTTGTAGAAGTGTTAAATCATCTCGAAGAAGAAGATAAAGTGAGGGGAGAAGAGGTTAAATGATTGAAAGAAAGTGGTATCCAATATGATTTTTCCGAGCCAATAACCAACAAGTTACACAATTCAACCTTTTCTGTTAATTTAACCAATACTATCCTACAAATTTAAATATTTACCAAAAGAACTGCTTAATATGATATCACGTAGGAAGTAAAATAATTCGGCGATGTTGAATAGGTTCTATCCAAGAAATCGAATTCTTTTAGGATATTACTTTTACACCTAATTTTGTTAGGGAGTGATATTTATATACCTAATTTCTTAATAAATAAATTAAGCAAGTCGCATCTCTGAAGAAAGGGATGTAAAGATAAAGGGGGTTTAAGCATGCGAAAGGAAGGTAAAAGCGTGGATATGAAAAATATGTCCTTTGCATGGTGCGAGTCCATGAAGGGGCAAAAGGTAAAGAAGGAAGGCGTCGAGGAGTGGCGCTAAAGAAGGAAGTGCGGTAAAAATTGGAAGGGAAAAGAAGAAGGTTTTAAAAAATTAGGAGGTGAAAAGATGAAAAGAGGATCTCTAATAATACAAATTGCGATATTAGTGATATTAGTAGCACTTTGCTCTCTTTCCAGTGTTGCAAGCGCAGCCACATCCCTATCCTGCACAGGTGATCCATCGCATAGCTGCAGTAGTTATGACAGCGTTTCAAGTATAGATTCTGTTTCAACAGTCTCTCAAGCAAATCCCGGAGATACAATAACCGTTACAGTAGATTGGACAGGTTGGCATTGGGGTGATTCCAACCATTTCGCTTTCTTCATGAAGCCAACAAGTGGTGGATCATGGGAATTCATAGATTCGTGCAGCACATTTAGATCGGATTCAAACATAGGCAACCATTACACGATGGATTGTCCGATAACTATTCCAACTGGCTATTCTGGTGATTACTATATCAGAGTTACAGCAAACGACTATGGAGGCTACTGCAATCCCGGAGAGGCTGGAGTAGATGCCGAAGGAAGTACAACAATAACGATTACTGGTAACAGCGAAACCGCAGAAGTGACTCCAAGCAACATGCCTTGGTCAGGCTATTATTGGCCGTTTTAGAGGGAGCGCATAATTTATATGGCAGCAATGGTCCAATGGAAAACTATGATTCATATGTCCTGAGTAATGGTGTATATGCATACGTGTATGCTCCTTTTGTTTTCGAACCTGACCATCCATACTCAAACAACTATAACTATACATGGACAGTTACATGGTCTGGTGCAACAAAGATAAGACTGCATTTTGAAAGATACGACATCGAAGGGCACTATGATCATCTGAGAATTTTAGATGGATCAGGAAATGAAAAATGGGATTACAGTAACGGCTATGGTAGACAGATTAATGACAGTGTTTGGACGCCATGGGTTGATGGAGATAAAATAAAAGTACGATTGACAACCGACGGTTCAGTTACTTACTGGGGATTCAAAGTAGATAAAGTAGAGGGTGTATTTAGTGGATCATCAGGTGCCAAGAACTGGGAATACAAACTTCTTGAACGTTCTACATATGGACTCTCTGGAATGAGTGGCCATAGAACAGTACCTCCTGACCCTGCTTGGGAGGGGCACTGTGATGCTTGGTCTTCGGCGTCAATAAAGGAAGACGAACCAACTACTACAAGAATACTAAATGGTGTCGAGTTTGATCTTAACGATCAGAAGGGACTCTTAACATCGACGTATATGGACAATGTAATAGGAAGTTATTTCTGGGATATCGATCAATCTAAGGCAAAGTTGTTCCATGATAAACTAAGAGAATACATAAAGACAAATGGTAAGCCCATAGTAATGGATGTTCACACTGGAGGGGATCAAGTTTGGAACCATCCCGTCTATAAATACGAGATGACATGGTATACTGACCCTGGCGATCCTTTAAAGACTATCTATACAACAAAAGTTTGGATCAAGACAGATGGATGGAGTGTTGATGGCACTGGCACGCCAGACGATGACAAGACATATAAATACTATATTAAAACAGATGGAACAAGCAGATTTACAGATGATTCACCAGATGGATACCCTGATTTCATGTGGTATCCACTCGGACGACAGGAACCATTTCGACGTGCAAATCCATGCGTAAACTATAATACAGTTCAGACAATTGTTGGAGGGTGATAAAAAATAGGAGGATAATAAAATGAAAGAAAATAGATACATAATTGCACTACTATTAATGGTAGTGGTTATAAGTGGAGTAACTTATATCAGTGCACAGGCACACAATACCATAGATAAAGAAGCACCTAAACCAGCAACGCTTTCCATTCCCACTGTTGCGGTTGAA
>WJOV01000140.1 GCA_009618475.1 Methanosarcinales archaeon
CGAAGTTAAAGGCGATAGAGAGCAGCCGAAGGGGAGGATTAAAGAGTGTAGTGCTCATTCCCACGCTTATGAAAGGCGTAAATGACGACCAGGTGGGCGATATAGTAAGATTTGCGGCGGAGAACCTGGATATTGTAAAAGGAGTGAACGCACAACCCATCGCTTTTGAAGGAAGAATAGATGAATCGGAGAGGAAAGAGGGAAGAATAACAATTCCGGATTTCATAAACCTTCTGGAAGAGCAAACAGAGGGCGAAATACCTCGTGAGAGTTTTTATCCCATTCCTTTCGTCGTTCCCTTCTCTTATTTCGTGGAGGCGTGGAAAGGAATGCCACAGTTGGAATTTACGGTTCATCCTCACTGCGGTGCTGCAACGTATGTGTTTGTTGAAAACGGGAAGTTCATACCGATAACAGAATTCGTAGACGTTGAAGGGCTGATGGAGTCCTTAATGGAGGCGGCGGAAGAGATAAGTAAATCGAAGATTGGCAAATTGAAAGCGATGGCGAAGATGACGATGCTGGGGGGGGGAAGTTTATAGACAGGGAGAAAGCGCCGTCAGTATTCGATAACTTCACTTCCTTTGCGGATATATTGGGGAAGGGAAATCGCGAGTCGCTTGCGGAGTTTCATCGCAAAGCGCTTTTTATCGGTGCAATGCACTTCCAGGACGCCTATAATTATGACCTGGAAAGGGTAAAGAGCTGCGGCATCCACTATGCCACGCCGGACCTTCGTATAATTCCGTTTTGCACTTACAACGCCATCCACCGACCTTCAGTAGAGAAAGCTTTTTCCATGCCGCTTCATAAACCACGCCCGGAATCGAAGTGAAAGTTTAAATATGAGTATAAAATTGCCCTTTTCGAAGAGTAGTTTGACCTCGCTAAACGGCGGAGGATGATCACTATGGCAAACGAAGGGCTACAAACAAAGCCGTATTGCACGGTCCCTGCGGTATGCCTCCTTCGAAAGATGGCGATGACCGTTAAGAGGCAACCACAATACGGTACAAAAACTTTTTTAAACAAAAAGTTTTATCAAAGAATTCCACGTTTTTAAAAATCAATTTTTAAAGGATACAGAGGAAGAGGTATGAGAGAAGAAAAAGAAGAGATAGAGATAGAGCGGATAAGAGAGAGAAAGATGCGCGAGATGAGCGAGGAGATAAAAGCGACGGGAGAGGAGAATAAAGAGGGTGTAATAGACCATCCCCTGACGATAAACGACAATAGCTTTATAGAAACGGTAAGAAAGTATCCACTGGTGGTCGTGGATTGCTGGGCACCCTGGTGTGGTCCTTGCAGAATGGTTGCACCGGTAATAGATGAATTATCAAAGGAATATGCAGGTAAAGTCGTGTTTGGAAAACTGAACGTGGACGAGAACCCGAGAGTAGCTGCTGAATATGCGATTATGGCTATACCCACGTTGTTCATCTTTAAAAATGGTGAGCCGGTGGACGTCATACAGGGAGCGTTGCCAAAGCAGTATTTAGAAGCTAAGGTAAAGGAATGGCTGTGAAGCAGAATGGAATAGAAATAGTGAAGAGGTTCGCCGAGTTGGGATTTCAAGTCCAGCCGGAAGCGATTGAATTGCTGAGTCAATCAGAAGCCGAAAGAGACTTTGATCTCAATGAGATAGTAGAAAACGTAACTGATTCCTTAGACCCTTCGATTTTTGTGATTTCCACCGAGCAGATAGCGGAATTTATCAAAAATAAGGTGGCAGGAACAGGAAAGGGAGAAAAAGAAGGGGGCATCCGATTTCAAAAACAAACGCATGTACCAGCTCCGGCTATAATTAAATCGTTCTCTGACAATGGCAGGGGTGTGGACCACAAAGATTTCTTACCGCATTTCCTTGACAGATATGAGCGGATAAGCGAGATAATAAAAAGGAGGATGAACTGCCGGCAGATAAGATATATAAGAAATGGTATGCGAGGCGAAGAGGTTTCAGTGGTGGGAATGGTCGCTTCCGTAAATAAAACGGCGAAAGGAAATATCCGGGTGGAATTAGAACTCGCTACGCATCAGCGTAAATAGCCTCCCTTTCTCTTCTTCCGTCCTGCAAAAGTTTTCAATAGAAAAAGCATATATCGTGAGCTGCTTCACTCCAATACCAAAACACCACTCAATCACACGCTCTGTTATCTCCGCACCATAGAGATAACCCTCTTCCGTTGAAATCCCTATCTTCTTCGCATACCTTCTATTCCCATCCATGATTATTGCTACATGCTCTGGCAAAGGCTTCTCCAATATCTCCTCCTCCAGCAATTTCTCGTATTCACCGTAAACCCTATCTCGCGACCACCTGCATAATCCCACCGCTTTACGCAATGCAAAGAACTTCATCCCGTTATTCCCTATCTTTGTCCTCATTCCCGTTTTCACGCCCCTACCCTACCTTACCCTGCCCTGCTTCCAAACTCCATTACCTTTACCTTCATCTCGGAAAGCTCTACAAGCGTTGCACATCCCGGGACAGGATTTATATTCCTCTTTTTTTGATATGGCGTCTGCGATTGCCACGTCCCGGAATTTATCAGTAGCACGTTCCGGTATTTAGAAATACCGACGGTATGCGTATGCCCGCAATGGAATATATCAGGAACACGGTCAATTACTCCGTAATCGTGCCCATCTGGAACGATAGAGACTGCTTTTCCATATATAAGCGCAACATGCCGTCTTTTAAGCATCTCCGCCATCACTTCATCCGGCTTTGAATAACTCAGCCTCGATACCGAGTTAACGAAATCATCGTAAGATTGCCCGTGATATATCAAGACAAGCCTGCCGCCAATTTTTACGTATGCAGGGTTGCTCACAAAGCAGGTATTATCCGGGAAGAGCTTCCTGAGTGCCTCGGGCAAAGGCGGTTGTGGCTCGGCATTCCTGACCGCATCATGGTTCCCCGGTGCTACCACCACGTGTATGTGCGAAGGGAAATCGTGAAAATATCCCGCCGCTATTTTATATTGCTCCTCTATATCCATAATTGACAACTCTTCCTCCTGACCCGGATATACGCCTATTCCATCCACAATATCGCCAGCAACAACCAGATACGCAATCCCGATGCTTCGGGATTCCTCTTTTAACCACTGCACAAAACTACCCCATGCTTCTTCCAAAAATGTGTTGCTTCCTACGTGCATATCCGAAATAAACACTGCATACACGCGCTTTTGCTTTCCATTTCCCCCTCCTCTCTCGTTATCGTTAGAGCCATGGTCGGAGTTGAAGTTGGCTGGAAGCGGTAATGATGATTGCGAAGTTGAAGAAGGGATAGGCACGTCCGGGTATGTCACTCTAT
>WJOV01000129.1 GCA_009618475.1 Methanosarcinales archaeon
GGAAGGGGTGTTGAGAAGAAGAACTGCTTTTTATATCTGTGCAGGAAATATTATCTGTTGGTTGTTTGGTAATTGTTGGACAGCCTCTTGAGCTTTAAAACTTCTTCAATTGATATAAATTTAGGTTTCAGTACTCCATGTTCTTTTCCTATTTCTCTCATGATTTCCTCACGTTCTTTCGAAGATAGTTGCGACAGAATACGCACAATTTCCCCTCTTGGTAAATCCAAAGTTACTTTTGCCATCTATATCTTCCCTCCCTATTTTGCCTTGATTATTATTTTGTTACCCTTGTTACTTTTAAATTTAAATACTTTATCTTGATACTTTTCCTTTGCTTTTTTGTCCACTTCAATTTTTGTTTTATTCCTCCGCCCTCTTCATCGCCACCCTCGTCAGCAAGCCCTGTACGGGCGTAATCGCCAGCTTCGCCTCCGATAAAATCAAATAATCCGGTAATTCCGAAATCTTAAATCCCATTCGTTCTTCCCTCACTCCCTGCACAATCTCCACCTCGTCACCCCTGAACAGACCGAGCTTTCTCATCGCTGCTGCGCTTATCTCCACAAAATTCTTATCCGTAACACCATTCCAGAAGAACGGATTGGTCTTATACCAGAGGAAATATCCCTCTTCTCCTTCTCTTTTCTCTATTCCCATTTTTGGCTCTGCTACTTTAAAGTCCCTTTCCTCCCGCATTACCGCGATCTCAAACTCGTTTATTTCAGGATTTCCCAACCCTAACCTTTTCTTCACCGCTTCATGAACTTCCTCATAAAGCCGCTCTTTTCCTATACTCTCCATTATCCGCAGCCCTTTTTCCGATTCACCACCAATTTCTAATACCCTACCTTCTATGTTGACTACCGTGCCTTTTTTCATATAAAACGGCTCTGAGCAAATCGTTATATCGGCATCGTCGGACAAAGCAGTTCTAAAAGCATTTTGCTCTATCAACAGGTCCAGTTTTGAGATTGTCTTAGCGACCTCTTCACTTTCAAACATTACTCCTGCGAGGTCCGTTTCAAGTAAATAAAGCGCTTTTATCTCCCCTTTTTCCACACCCTCAAGAATTTCAAACAAATCTTTTCTCTTCCTCGCTTCCTTTCCGTTCCCTCCGAGCAAAAAAGCACCTGTGGAATTCAAAAACGGCTTCAAAAGAAATAGCATCGATGAAGTAGATGCTTTTAGCCAGAGCATCAACGATAAAAATTGCGGATTCGTATAAGGCGTTAACTCGCCAATAATCAACGACTCCTCAAATATCTCTTTCCTTTCCTTTATTCTCTCGACTTCCATAGCCTCAACCAAAACTGTTTCATCTGCTATCCCGCGCTCGTTCTTCGCAAAAGACACCTCTATTACCTTTGCTCCATTCTTCTTCGCTTTTAATATCCTTCTTGCGAGCAGCGGATAATGCACGAAAGGGTCAATGAAAAAAAGTATTATCTTCGTGGCTCCCTCCACTTCGGTAAATGGCAATCCTTTCTCGATAATATAATCTGCCTCCTCCGGGATTCCCTTGAAAAATCGCTCGAACCCAAAGGATACGTTCTCACAGCCAAACTCAGACGCTAAAGAAACAAAAGACACTATTTCCTCGTTGGTTATTGTGCCCGGCAGTGCGATGAAAGCGAGTTCTTCCGGTTTCATGCTATCCAAACTTTCCCTTGCTTCTTTTAACGCCTCTTCCTGCTTCACCGCCTTACCATCTATTGAATTGTTCAACGCTTCTCTTTCGTAATACGCATGCAAACCCGTGCCGAACTTGCATAATTTACCCTCATTCACTGCTCCGGTCTTCCTGTGCAGCACCTTTATTTTTTCCTTTGCTCCTTCTTCAACTTCGGACTCCACCAAATACAAGCTGCACCCTATGCAGCATCCAGGACAGATACACGAATTTATTTTCATTTTTCTCCTATCTCGTGGTTTTTAGCTTAACTATACAAACACATCTCATTTTCTTCTAATCCGTATCTTTAACGTCATATCCTTGCTTTCTAAGAATAGTTCCTGTGGAACGAGGCATATCCTCATCAATGACGAATTTTGGCATTTCCGGCTACGCTACCGCTTTGATCTCTTCGCTGGATATGGTCTCAGCGGCATAGTTAAGGGCAGCTAATATGTCCTCACGAGTGATTTCGTACTCAGCCATAACCTCTTCGTAAGTCATTCCCCCCGCGAGTTTGCCTATTATGAGGTCAACAGGAACGCGTGTTCCACTAATCACTGGCTTGCCAAAACGAGTTTTCGTATCTATACTAATCCTTGGAGCTATTTCCATGATTCCCTCCTTCTTCCATCTTTAATGATATATGTTTTCTATATTTAAATTGTATTTGTTCAGCTTTATAACCACAAGATTACACAGATTTTCACACAAACCTTTATGATTCTTAAAAATAAAAAATGTTTGAAGAGAGATTTAAAGACGTGCTGGACTCGGCAAAAGAAGGCGAACTGCGCTGTTTCAATGGAAAGAGGTGGGATGGGAACGCCGTATTGATTGTTGTAGATGCGTCGTTGGATTCGATTGGATTGAACTACTTCAAGATAGTTGTGCCGCGGGTTAAGAGGTTTTACGGTGATTACGTGAAGACAGGGGAGATAAGTTCGTTCAGCGATTTTTCGGGGCTTTTGCCAGAAGATGCGCGATTGAGAGCGATAATGAATAACAGGCGTGTTTGGAGCGTTGCAATAGACACAAGTCGTGTTTTGGATAAAATAAGAGAAGGTAAGGATTTAGATAGTGATCTTGACGCATTGCGGTATTGGGCGGTGCGTGCGAACCATAGAGAGTGGGAAAAGGATGAAATAGGCCGGATTAACGGCGTCGGACTGATTACATTTCAGTATCTGCGAATGCAAGCAGGAGTTGATACGAGCATGCCGGATAAGATAATAAAACGAGTGGTGGAGCGAGAGTGGGGGATTAACGCACCGGACGATTTATCGTTTATCGAAGAGATGGAAAGGTTATCGAAAGAAATAGGATATTCACAGATATTAATTTGCTGGGCGATATGGTTGAGGGAATCGGATATGAGTAAAGGGGGGTGGGAGGCGCTGTGAGCGCGCAGCGCACTTTGTTTTACTTCTTTTATAACCACAAGATTATACAAATACGACAAATATAAATACCATAAGGTTTCTATTAATACGATTATGAGCTTGATAGCAAAACTAAAAGGAATGGCGGAGTATAAGAAATATCTGAAAACTCTTGGGCTATCAACCGCACTCGCTTTTCTCATGCTCTACATAGCTTTCGGCTTGATGTTTTTTGCAAAGGGTGAGAAAGCAGTTCCAAAATCCTTCATCTTCTTAATCCTCGCTATTTTCTTCGTTTTTTTCACCGTGTTTTACCAATCGAAAGGCAAAAGTAAGAGCAAAGGTAAACAGAACTTGAAATCGCTTATTAAAGGTTTATTCCTCGCTATCTGCGCAACTTTCGCATTCGTTGCAATTGTCGGTGGTGTGAAATTCATGGTATATAATGGATTGGAATTAATAGGTGGTATTGGGTCGTTAATTTCTGCGTTAGCGATATGCATGATTGTAAGCACGGTGTTCCTCACCCTGTTAACGCCTTCCTGATGCTCAATATCCCCGTGGTATAAATTTTCATACCAGAAAGGGTTTAAGAACACGCTCTATTTTCCGCCTCACCCCTTCGCCTGGTATTATCTCCTCGTTTTCTATCTTCCGCAGCAAAGATTGCTTTTCATTTATCCGTTTTGCGAGCTCCGCTTGTTTTAGCCCTGCTTTTTCTCTCGCTTCTTTTATCTTTCTTCCATAATCCTCCTCGTTTTCTATCCCCGCTTCTATATCCCGGTCCATCTGCTCATATAATCTCGATTTCCCTTTAGCCCGGGCAAGCTGCGGTTGTTCACTACCTTTTACTTCAGTCGTGCGCCCCGCTTCCGCTACCACTACAACTGTTCCGTGGCGTGCGCACGATTTACAAACCGTTAGCTTAGAGACGCCTATTTTTATGTATTGCGCTTCTCCTTTTATTTCCAAGCCGCATATCTCACACTGCATCTTTTATATTCTCGCTCACGTTTATATTTTTATAAACCGGAGAAGTAAAATAATTTCTTAGAGGTAAGATGAAAGCGAGCAGCAATAGCGGTGTATCGTATGGCGATGATTATTCAAGATATTTGCAGGATAAGATGCGGCAGTTGGAGGAATCGAACAATCTGCTGAAAGAGAGACAAGAGAAGATAGAGCGAGAGGGGCGATATTACGAGGGGATGAGAATTCGATATGAACGAGAGATAAAGAAATTGAGGTCGGAGATAGAAAAGTTGCGTGTACCACCCTTGATAATAGGAACTATTGTAGAGGTAATAGACGGTAAAAGGATGGTGGTGAGGAGCAGCACAGGACCTCGATTCGTTGTGAATTACGCACAGTTTATAGACCCGAAAGAAGCTATTCCCGGCGCACAAGTAGGAATGAATCAACAATCACTGGCTGTGGTAAGCGTGCTCCCTACTCAAAAAGACCCCGCGGTCTATGGTATGGAAGTAATAGAATCGCCGGGCGTGAATTATGAAATGATAGGGGGGTTGGAGGAGCAGATAGAAGAAATAAGGGAAGTAGTGGAGTTGCCGCTGACAGCCCCGGAGAGGTTTGAGCGTGTAGGCGTGGAGCCACCAAAGGGTGTTCTTTTGACCGGTTTGCCGGGTACGGGAAAAACATTGCTTGCAAAAGCTGTTGCAAACCGCACCTCTGCCACTTTTATACGCGTCGTTGGCTCAGAATTAGTGCAGAAATACATAGGTGAAGGTGCGAGGATAGTAAGAGACCTTTTTGCACTGGCGAAGGAAAAGGCTCCTTCTCTAGTGTTCATTGACGAGTTAGATGCGGTAGCGGCTCGCAGAGTAGAGGACGGCACCTCAGGGGAGCGAGAAGTGCATCGAACGATGATGCAGCTTTTAGCAGAGATAGATGGTTTCAATCCAAGAGGCGATGTGAGGATAATAGGAGCGACAAACCGACCTGATATTCTCGACCCCGCTTTGCTCCGTCCCGGAAGGTTCGACCGCATCATAGATATACCAATGCCTGATGTGGAAGCAAGGAAGGAGATATTCAAGATACATACGACTAAGATGAAATTGAGAAAAGACGTAAAATTAGACACTCTGGCAGCACTTACTGAAAATGCCACTGGTGCTGATATAAAGGCAATATCTACCGAAGCGGGGATGCTTGCAGTAAAAGAGAATAAGAAAACAATAGAAATGGAAGATTTCAAGAAAGCAATAGAGAAGGTAATGGGGGAAGACAGGCAGAGGTCTTATCTAAATGCTAAGGAGACGGGCGTGATGTTCGCATAAAAAATCCTATCAAATCTGTTTAGCTGTATCTATTTTACTTAAGGCATGTGAAATATATAAAGCAATCGCGATTTAAAGTTTTAATTTCCATCCTCTCTTTTCCATGTATTCATACGCCTGCGTAATTGCATCAGTTTCAGCATCTTTTTTGTTATTAAACCCAGTGTCGCTCTTCACTCCTTTTAGTTCGACGTATTCTCCCGTTTGAATGTCTTTAATCGAGCACTTTTCTATCTTCCACCGTGTCTGGTGTCCCTCTCCTGTTGAACTATACTCGAAATCTATTTCCGGGTTGCAGCGATTTATTTCCCTGAACTTATTCTCGAACTTGTTTCTAATGGGAAGGAACTCCCCCCTGCTCGACATTTCTTCTTTTATTCGCTCAAAGATGTCAAATTTAAGTAAGAACTTTTTTACTTCCTTGATTCTGATAGATTCCTCGCTATCCAGATATAATGCACCGCAAATAGCCTCGAAAACGTCTGCGATAACCTTTCTGCTTATTGTTTCTTTCTTCTCACCGGCTCTGATATAATTTTTGAGGCATATTTCCTCCCCGTAGTCAGCCAATCGCTCATTATTTTCAAGTTCAGACTTCAGAAAGGTCATTTTTCCTTCATCGAGAGATTTTGACACGAGAAGGTTCTCCGCCAATATCAGACTGATTACACGGTCTCCGAGAAATTCGAGTTTTTGATAATCGGAGGAACCGGGATGTTCGGTAGCATACGAACCCGTGGTTATTGCTTCTTCCAAAAGTGCGATGTTCTTAAACTGGTGCCTAACCAAGTCTTCTAATTCTGTGAGTTCCACCTTTATATTTTTATTACTCCCATTATTCATCATCAATAGTTATGCTACAACACAATAAAAAGATAATCGTGTATTCACATCACAAAGGGATTTAAAAAATAGAGGGAAGAGGATTTGCCCATGAGTGAGCGTTTATTCCTCTCTGTTCTGTACTTGTTTACCGCTGAGCCCGCTGAGCCCCGGGAAACTTATTTACCACAAGTTCAAAATTTCTTTGTCATCTCAGCGCTCTCCGCGTTCTCGGCGGTAACGAAGAATGACTTTATTACAGCCCCAACACATCTTTAAGCCTGAGCTGGTACTTCCCCAATTTACCACCGAAATTACCCGCCGTTATTTTCACCACCCCGGGTACTTTCACCGCCGCTTTTATTCCCGCACTCATTGCTTCTTTAACCGCTTCTTCACTAAGTCCGTTTATCACCACCTCAAAAACGCCATTCACGTTCGCAGGCAGCTCAGACGCTTCTATCTTGTCTTTCAACGTGGGACAGAACTTCTCATTTATCGTTGCGTGCATGAACTTGTATTTCTGTGAGCCGATTTTCGAGCCAGATGCGACTACGCCACCCGTAAAAGGTGTTATCGTGCCTTCTACCTGCCCAATGGCAGAAACGGCATCCTCAACTGCGGTCAGCGCGGACATCTGGTCCTTCGCAAGGATAAACAAATTCCCACCGGCAACGCCCTCCTTTGCTCCCAGATTTTTCTCTATCACGAATTCGCCGCCCATTATCGGAACCCTCGACACCGCTCTACCGTAAAGTTCCTCCTCCGATTCGAACCCGTCGCCAAAGAATTTTAGCTTGAAGCCCGTGTTGAACTCCTTCTCGCTTTCTTCCTTCTTTAAGCCATTAAATACCGCCGTTGTCGGGCAGGTGAGAACGCATTGTCCTATCCTCGCGAGCAATTGCTCATCTAACGCCTTATAGCCGAACGTGCAGATGATTATATATACTCCCGGTCTTCCATCCGGGGTCTCCTCTGGCGATGCTATTTTATCTATCCCTGCCTCTGCGGGGCACATTATTACGGAAGTGCCAAAACCCGTCGTCTCCTTCGCCGCTTCCATCGCCCATTTCTCATTCACCGCCGTTATCAACACTCGCGCAACCTTTATCGGGAACGCTTCAGCAAATGTATCCTCTATTTCTACTCCTTCCAATTCCATTTTTCTTTCACCTTGAAAAAGGAAGATAACATTGAAGTAATAAAGTTTTCTATTTTTTCAAGACAGAGTGAGGTTATTTATCTACCAACCTTCGCCTCTTTATCCACACGAAGACAAACGCCGATTGCTCGTAGATATTCCGCCGAGAAACCTTTACCGTGAACCACTAACTCTATCAAGTCATCCACTTCGTCTATATCCACACTGATAAAAAAGGAATCGTAAACGACGTAGCTCAAATTCCGCCGCTTCGCCATCTCTACATGCTTCAAATAGCTAATTCCATAATAAGAAACGAAGAACTCGTAAGGTCTGCGCAGAAATAAAGCGTTTGTGCCTCCTTTTCTACCCGGTGCTATCACCACGTCCTCCTCACGCCTAACGAGTTCATTTATGCTTTCGGACGTTGCCAGCGGAATATCCGCCATTATTATCAGCACCGGCTCTTTTTCCTCTCTTATTACTTCGTTCAACACCTCGTTCAGCCCCCTTTCATCCTCTCTAACCGTCAGCTTTAACTCCTCGTCTAACTCGAAATTCAACTTTGAGCACGTTGAAATTATCCTTGCTTCTTCTATCTCCGACCCTGATACCGCAACTAAAACATCCTTTAACATGCAGATTGCAAACTCTTCTCTCTCTTTTTCGGTTAAAAACGCGCCTAATCTCGTTTTTGCTCCTTCCTTCTTAAACGGTATAATCGCTTTCACTTTCATCCCTCAAAATGAATGACGAAAGCCATTTAAATATTATTCGCTTTTCGTCTGCGAAATCCGTTAGGAAACGCAATTAACGATATAAAAATTTGTGCTTGTTTATTCACCGCGGAGCCCGCAGAGAACACAGAGAATCAAAAAAAATCATTTATCTCATCTCAGCGCTCTCCGTGCTCTCGGCGGTAAACAAATACAAAAAGTTTAAATAGTTTATTAAAAAATATTTCGGTATAAGATAGTTTTTTATGTCACTATGGATTTTATATCTCTTATAACAGTATATTTTATGCACGAGGTATGCTTGCCATGGTATTGAACGACGAAATGGGTTTAAATCTTTTAAAGAAGAAGATATACGAGAGAACGGGTGTAGATTGCAGTAAATACAAGGATAACTACTTAAAGCGAAGAATAGACCTGAGGATGAAAGCAATAGGCATAGGTACTTCTTACAACGAATACTACCGGTTTTTAGAAAAAAATCACGATGAATACAAATCTCTTCTTGACGGAATAACGATAAACGTTACGGAATTTTTCAGGGACGCGGATACGTTTGATGCCTTTAAAAACATGGTGATACCACAACTGCTCTCGGAGAAGGTAAAGCGAAATAGCAAGATACTGCGGATATGGAGTGCAGCGTGTTCCATCGGTGAAGAGCCATATACGATAGGCATTGTTCTGCACGAAAAACTCGGTCCTGGGCTAAATAACCTCCTTGCTTCGATACATGCGACGGATATTGACGGAAAAGCTCTAAGTGCCGCCAAAGCCGGTATTTATGATGCAGAGGCGCTGAAAAAAATTAGTAAACCAAAAGTATCTAAATATTTTGACGTCGTGGATGGGAGCGACAAATACCGCATAAAGGACAAAGTGAAGAATCTTGTGCGGTTCCAGCAGCACGACCTTATATCGGGCAAGAAATTCTCGCACTTCGACATCATCTTTTGCAGGAACGTCTTGATATATTTCGGAAGGGAGCTGCAACACACGTTATTTCTCGACTTTTACGATGCTTTGAACGACGGAGGCTACTTGATCATAGGCAAGACGGAAACAATGACCGGGGAAGCGAAAGATAAATTTACGTGCGTTAATACGAGGGAAAGAATATATAAGAAAGATTCAAAAAATCCAGGGATTTCATAAATTTCATAAATTATATTTAACTCCTGACGTTTTTGGCAATTAGAATGGTTAATAGAAAAGAAAAGAGCAAAGAGCTGGAAAAGCGGACAAAACAATTAATTTGCGGTTAAGATTATCCAACTCGCAGGTAAATTGCCGAATAAGGAAGCGGGGAAAGTCATGAAGTACCAAATGATTTCGCGGATGTTTCATTATCAGGACTTTCATCTTTTACCGATTCTCGCGATTCCAGAATATTTATTATATTTTCCACTGTCCCGTGCCAGTCAGCGGCTTTGCTTATTGTCCCTTTTGCACCCGCTTTGAGTGCGTCACTTTCTTCCTCTGTTCCGGCGTAGGCGGTGAACAGGTAAATGTTCGCTTCCGGGTCGCTTTCAAGTATCTTTTTGGTTGCCTCAATGCCGTCCATCACAGGCATTCTGAGGTCCATCAGCACGAAATCCGGTCTCTGCCCCTCACTTCTCAGTTTGACGTACATTTCCACGCCTACCTCGCCATTTATGGCTGAGTGCACAGTGAACGTGTGCTTCTTTTTCCTCACCAGAAAGAGGGGCAGTAACTCGTGAATTGACTCTTCATCATCCACAAGCAAAATAGTGCATTTCATTTTTATCCATCTCCTTCTTCCTCTTCTTCTAAATAATTTCCCGCCAGCGCGTCCTTCACCAGTTTCTGGATTTCCTCGTTCTTCTCTCGTATAGTCCTGATTCTCTCTTTTTGGGCATCGTCGAGATTGCTGGCGTCAAGCAGTAATTCTGAGTTTCCGCCAATGATAGTCACCGGAGTGATAATTCTATGTGAAGTTTCTTTTAGAAAGTTTTCTCTTAGTCTATAAGCCTCTTTCACCTTATCTTCCGCTAACTTGTGCTCGGTGATGTCATGCAAGACTACCTGAACACTTTCCGCTTTACTCCCAGGATTAACAATTGGTTGAATATTCACGGCAAACCATCGCTCCTCTCCCCCGATAATCTCAAAATCCTCATCGTTAAGTGGTTTTCCTGACTTGAGGACTTTGTGAATATTTTCCATCCAATGGTCGGCAACTTCAGTAACGGCTAAGTCCCACACAGTCTTGCCAATTATTTTATCTGGAATGACACCGTGTATCTTTGCCGCATCTTCATTCATAAATGAAATGACACCATCATAGTTTATCATAGCTATCGCCGCACCAGCATTTTCAACGAGCAGACGGTATTTCTCTTCGCTCTTCCGCAGTGCCTCTTCCGCTCGCTTCTGCTCGGTAATGTCTTCCAGTACAACCAGTTCTTCTTCTTCTTCTTCTTCTTCTGCAATCAACATTCCCCTCGCTCTGATATTGAATATCCGTTCACCCAGCTTCTCTGACTGATAATGCATCTCAAAGTTCTCAAGCATATCTTCAGTCCCAAATAGTTTAGTTAGTTCGGTGCTGAGTATCCCCTCCTTAACGTGCAATATCTCCACTATGCTACAGCCAATCACCTTTTCGGGTTTAGTTTGAAACGTTTCATAGAATGACCGATTTGCACTCTTTATCCTTAAATCCTTATCGAGAACAAGCAACGAATCCGGGACGGTAGCTACTATATTTTTCGAAAAATTCTTCTCTTTTCTTATTTTCTCCTCCAGCTCCACTTCTTTTGTTATATTCCTGCTTACCCTTACCGTTCCAATCGGCATGCCCTCTTTATCCTTTAACAATGCCGCAGACATGCTGATATGAACGGGCTTCCCAGCATTCCTCAATACGATTGTCCGATAGTTTTTAATCTCTCCTTCCCTTCGCACCAGTTCCATTATCCTGTCCGCTTCTTCGGGGTCTGCGAAAAATTTCCTGTTGGATGTTCCTATCACCTCATCTGCACGATAACCCATAATGTCCCCAGCACTCTTATTCCAGTCTCGCACAATCCCTTTCATGTCCACGACCACAATCGCATCCGCAGAACTCTCAATAATATTATCCAAATAATCTTTCTTCATTTCTCCCTTTAACTGCTCCTCAGCCTGCGTTTTGGTATTCAGAACTTTAAGCAATTTTTGAAATTAAATACTTTTTATCCCGTCTTTCGTCTTCACGCTAAATACCCCCGTGCACGTATCCAGAGTAACCGTCCTACCGTAATTTCCACCGGTGTCCTCTCCCGCGAGCATTATTCCCGCCTTCTTTAGTTCTTCTTTTACTACTATTGCGTTCCTATCCCCTATTTGCAGACTGTCCATCGCTGAGAACATGGATGCTCCACCTGCCATCTTCGCCACTATCCGCTCCTTCGCGGTTTTATGTCGCAACATTTCCTTTACCAGCACGGGAACCGCTATGTCCGCAAACTTACAGCACTTTCCCGTATTGCTGCCGTCTTTACCCTCAGGAAGCATTATATGTGCTATCCCGCCCACTTTTGCAGGCCTGTCGTAAAGAGCAAGTCCTATGCAAGAGCCAAGCCCCATTATTATTAACTGGTGTGGATTATGCGCTACCTTCATTTCTCCGATACCCGCATAGTACCTTTCCACCTCATCTTCCGATTCCGATTCCAATCGTTCAGTAGCCATTTTATTTCTCTTTTATCTTACTTTACTTCCGCCTCAAGCAAGGATAGCATATTTTTTAGACTGTCGTGATGTGGAAACAGCATGATATAGCCGTAGATTCCTTTCTCGGTTTCATCTTTGAAATCGCATTTGAACAAAATGACTTGCTCAGTTTTTTCTGCTTCTGCCATTGCTACCATTAGGTTTTCCATCATTGCGCTCATCATATCAAAAGAAAAAGAGGGCGGAGATGGCATCATAGAAAACTGAAAAAAGTCCGCAATGGCATCACAGAACGAAGAAGCGAGCATGTTACCCAGTTCCATTAACGCCGATTCCTCCATTTCCGTCCCTATGCTTTTCGTCTCTCCCGGCATTTTGCCCATGAGTATGTCAATGAGACTGAAAGCGCTTCTCTCAGGGAAAAGAACCAGTAAGTAGCCGGAGAATCCGCCGCTAAGCTGAACGAAGATTCCTGCAACCATTTTCTCTATCGCTATCTTTTTTTCTGCACCCTCTATCGACACGACTTCCACGGGTGGCACTTTTATATTCATTGTCACGCCCGTCATCTCTGCCAGCGACGTTACCGCATGACACGAGGCTATGTTACCCAGTTCATTGAGCGCATCCTTCTGAAATGCGTTTAGCTCGAACTCTAACCCCCCTGGTCCTTCTTTTCTTCCATTCATTTTCTTTCCTCCTTTTCTTCTTTCTCACTCCGGCTTAGAGCGCTCCGTTCGATAACCATTTTCTTTCACCCTTACTGCTTGCTGCTACCTCAAGCGAGGATAGTATGCCTTTTAGACTTTCGTGGCATGGGAACAGTATGATATAGCCGTAGATTCCATCCTCAGTTTCCTCCTTTAAATCACATTTGAACAGTATAATGCGCTCTGTTGTTACTTGTGCTTCTGCCATTACCATTATTACGTTTTCCATCATTGCGCCCACCGTATCAAAAGAAAAAGAGGGCGGTGAGGGCAGCAGAGAAAACTGAAGAAAGTCCGCTATGGAATCACAGAACGCAGAAGCTAATATGTTACCCATTTCCATTAACGCCGATTCCTCCATTTCC
>WJOV01000020.1 GCA_009618475.1 Methanosarcinales archaeon
GTACAAAAAACAAATATCGGCAATCAATTCCTCGGTATGGTAAAGAAGAACGTGCTGCCTTCTCCTGGTTTGCTTTCCACCCAAATATTACCGTCAAATTTGTCCACGACCTTCTTGCATATATTCAGTCCAAAGCCAGTTCCCTCGTATTCTTGCGGGGTTAATCGCTCCATGACGCCAAAGATACGGCTTAGATATTCCTCTTCGATCCCGATACCGTTATCTTTCACCTTGAACAGGTAACTTTTCTCACTCGCGTCACAGCTAATCTCTACCCTCGGCTTATCCGACTTATTGAACTTCAATCCGTTGTCAATAAGATTTGTGAACAGTTCCTTCATCCAGACTCGCTGCGTGGAAACGGTGGGCAACTTCCCTACCTCCACCTCTCCACCTCGCTCTTCGATTCGCGCACTTAGATCTGCTTTTACCTCCTCTAACAGCTCAGTCAGGTCAACCGATTCTACATCGATGAATTTTCGCCCCACGCGACTCAATTTTAGGAGGTCTTCGATTAGCGTGTTCATTCTTTCTATCCCTTCATTCACCAGATTTAAATATCTTCGTCCTGCTTCGTCGAGCGTATCGGCATAATCTTCCATGAGGAGCATGTTAAAGCCTTGAATAGAGCGTAGAGGCGCTTTCAAATCGTGTGATACGGTAGATGTGAAATCTTCCATGTCCCGGTTCGCTCGTTCCAACTCCTTTTTCGTTTCGTTTACGTCCTCCAGCTCTCAAGTCCTTTACTGTATTCTTCCAGCTCGTCTCTGGATTTTTTCAGATTTGCCGTCATGCTATCGAATGACCTTGACAGTTGCCCAATCTCATCTCTTGCATCGGTTCCGACTTTATAATCCAGGTTCCCTTTCTCTATCTCTTCAGTGCCATGATGTAATTTCACAATCGGTTTCGTTATTGTTCTGGAAATCAGGATGGAAAGAAGGGCAAGAAGCGACAGCATCGTTTTCGTTAGCTTGGCAAGTGGTGCAAATGCTTCCTCTTCACTCATTTCTGCCAGCAAGCACCACTCCATCTCTGGTACTGGCACGTGAACTCCGATAACGTCCGTGCCCCGATAACTCTTGAATGAAATTGCTTCTGGTTCGTGCTCCCGTGCGCCAAAACGCTCGAGGTCTGCAAAACATTTCCTCGTATTTTCCGTATCTACTTTTTGTTTCAATAACGTATCAGTTACAAACCTTGAGGGCGTTATCATATACCCGTCTCTGTTTACGATGTATATCTCTTCGGTTTCTCCCAAACCCGTAGTATCTGCGGTTATCTCATCCAATGCTTCTACAAAAACCGCCATAACGACTACTCCTAAAAACTCGTTATTGTCATCTACGATTGGCGCGGAAAAAGCAAGAGAATCTATGCCCTCTGTCCCTGAAGTATATACGTCCTTAGCAAAAACCCCCTGTCTTCCACCCAGGAAGTAAGGGTCATTACTTTTGTCTTTTCCTATATCCGCCTCTTCGTCAGATGCAATAATAACCCCTTTCTTATCCAGAACGAAAACGCCATAAGTATGCTTTCCAATTTCTACTCTACTTTTTAATCGCTTTTCAACGTCATTAAACGCTTTAGCGTATTCTTCATCATTTTTAGCCGTGAGCAATAATTTTTGGATGACTATGCTTTGTGATAATTGCTGGACCGTTGTTTTTTCTAATTCTAAAAACGATTCAATGTGGTTCGCTCTTGATTGTGCAGTGCTCTCTAACTGATTGTAAATCTCTTGTTTCACGATATTTTCTGAAACGGTTTCGCTAACCATGACGACGTTCATACCAACGATTAAAATAAGTGAGAAAATGACGACAAGAAACTGTGTCTGGATTCTCATTTGCTTTCACTCTCCTTATAATTTATCGCGTTCTTATAGCGGGGCTCCTTCCCCAATTCCTCACGAAGCGCGTTTATTTCCTTCTTCAATTCCACCATCTTCAGCTCTCTGTCCACCGCCTGTTTGTTAAATCTTGCCAGCTCCTCGTTTTTCTTCTTCAGTGCTTCCTCTGCCCGCTTCTGCTCGGTGACATCAATGAAACTTTCCAGACCACCAAGTACAATCCCTTGCGAATCTCTAAAAATATCTGCGTTCTTTAAGATTGTCAGAAGCTTACCATTTATCCCCATGGTGCATTCTTTCCCATAGATTGGTTTCTCTATACTATCATCGAAAAGACTACATCCTTTTTTACACGCATCACAGTTCATCGCTGCAATACAGTCTTTTCCGATGACTTCTTCTGCCTTGAGTCCGGTTATGTCTTCTGCCTTTTTATTCCAGGACGTTATCCTCCGGTTCAGATCGACCGTGAACAAAGCGCTTGGCATTGTTCTAAGCATCAAATCCTTCCTTTCTTCCCTCTCACGCAACTTCTCCTCCGCTCGCTTCCGCTCGGTGATTTCATCCTCAAGTTCTTTTGTTTCTTGATTCGATTGATTAAGACAAACTCTCTGTGTTCTCTGTGGGCTCAGCGGTAAAGAAGTAAGAAAATCATTTATCATTTTGTCACCACTAAATGCATTTCAAAGAGCACATAAAAAAACTTGTTATCAATCTAAGTTCTTTTGCAGTTATTAACAATATTTTTTGTGAATATACGTAATAAAATGTGAAAGGTTTGGATTCGTAAGGAACTCCAGTTTTTCGGGTTCTCTTAGTAGCTCATACATCTCCGCGTCTTTACTCAGCCCCGTTTTCTTTATCCACGTGTCCGAAGGCTTCAAGAATCTAATATCCGGCGTGTCTTCATAATTATCGTTCTTTATAAACTCGCCATCCGTCAGTTCAAAATAAGCGGCACCTCCCCTCCTCTTCACCGGCTCGTATATCGAGGAGAATGCGCTTGCAACCCAGTTTGCCATCTTTAAAGTCGTTTCAGATGGGTTTATCGTAACGTGCCCATAATTGTGCGGAATTATGACCTTATCACCCTTTTCCGCCTTTACCACCACTACGTCCGTCATTCTCTCCGCACCCTCCGCCGCCGCCCCCTCCCGGCGCTGTAAAAGGTAATGCGCTTCGCCTTCCAATACTTCGTATATTTCCGGATACGTTACGTCAGAATCGGGCAGTAAGGGATGATAGTGCCCGGCAGTTTTAACGAATTCCACGCCGAGCTTATTCGCGGGAATAATGGTGATGTCGTATCTCAGCCCTTTCGCTGTTATCTTCTTCTCGTCCTCCTCGTCCTTCGATACGTCCCTGAACATGTAATACAATTCCATATCCGCGTTCGCAGTCG
>WJOV01000076.1 GCA_009618475.1 Methanosarcinales archaeon
TCATGTGCTCGATGCTATTCACGATGCGCTTAGAGGGTCTCCATTTATTCCTTCAGTCGGTTCTATGGGATTGACACAGGGGTGAGTAGTTACAAGTTTTCTTGGCATGACCGAAAGTTTCTTAAGGTTTGAGATTAATATCTATTAATGGGGAGGAGGATCACTCATTGGTCCCGGAAATTACCAGTCCCACCCAGTCAAATTTCTTTGACCTTCTATTCCTTACTTCCTCGACCGCCTATTTTCGTCCTCCTCCCGCTCCACAATTAAGGCATAGCCGCCATAAATCTTCTCTTTATTTGCTCTGCGCTCAATTTTATATTTTCTACTTCGGTATTACCAAGTTTTACCATGACGTGTAGAAACCTCGGACCTGCTTCCTCGTATAGCCGCTCTAAGGCGGACCGCAGCTCTTCTTCCGTATGCACCTTCATCGTATTCGCTATGCCTGCACTTATTGCCTTCAGTTCCATATCACCGTAAGAAGGTGCAGGTTGGTCTCCTGTGCTTCCCCACGTGCCGTTATCGAGGCAAACGATAGAAAGATTTCCCGGCTTCTTCTCCGCAACTACCGGTAAAATGTTGCTCATCAGCAGACTGCCATCGCCATCGAGCACCATCGTTTCTCGTTTCGTCTTCAATGCGATGCCCAATCCTATGGGAGAAGCTTGACCCAGGCTTCCGAGCATGTAAAAATTCAAATTGCGGTCTTTAGCGGCATAAAGTTCCTTGCTCGGCACGCCTATGTTTGAGATAACGGCTTCTTCGTCTAAATATTCTGCTATTATCCGTATTGCATCGTATCTTATCATTTCTGGCTCCTTAATCTCTCTTTCATACTTCAACTTCAACGTCCATTTTCGAGTTTTGTGAAGGACTGTGTTTTCTTTAATTACATCTTCGCTGCTTTCCCACGTTCTCGGCGAGATGAGTGCAATATGCGGTCTTTCGGTGATGAAAGCGTCCTGAATGACTTCTTCCACCAACCTTATCTGTGAAGCGTCCTCTATTATCGTGTATTTCAGTCCCAGAGCATCTAAAATTCGGGGCATCGCTTTTCCAAGCGGAACCTGCGCCTCTATACGCTCCTTGTACACACCACGCCAGCTCGCTATTACTGGCAAAGGCAGTTTATAAGTGACAGAGAGCGACATAATAGCATTTATAGAATTACCTAAACCCGTGCTCTGGATGATCATCACCGGCTTACCGCCTGCGAGATAAACGCCTGCGGATAGACCGACGCCATTTTCCTCCCTGTTCAAACCCACGTGGCAAAATGCTCGCTCTCCCGTAACAAACCGTAACAATGCACTTATTTTCTCACATGGTAACGTTGACACAACGTCTATTTTGTTCCTCTTTAATGTTTCTATTACTTCTCGCTCGGTTTCATACATTGGTGAGTAAGATTGTATAATAAAGTATAATCAGGCATTCACCTCCACGTCTTCACGTTAGATATAATCACAAAACCTTCTTCCGAATCGTTAACCGCTTTTTCCAAAGCCGCATCCAGCCCCGCAGAAAAAAACACGTTCTTTCCTTCGATTTTATTCTTAAACGCCTCACCCACAATTATTATCTCAACGAACTCCGATGCTCTATTCTCAACCACTTCTTTCAGTTCCTCCACACTCACACCTTCACACACGTATTCTGACTCCTCGCCGATAATCAGAATCATCTTTTCTGAAATTCGCCTCGCATCTTCGGTTATCTCATCGAGGAACTTCAATTTCGTGCCCGAATTAGAATTGTCAATTAAAAACCGCCCTTTTATCTTCTCAACTTTCATCCTGCCCTTCACTGTGGAAACTTCAGTATTGACCCTTTCTGGTGGGATGCCAATGCTTAAAACCGTGCAAAAGGCAGCTTCCAGAGATTTTCCGTAATACCCCATGCCAATATAAGAATCAAAAGGTTTGAACGCGAGTTCGCCACTTATAAAATCGTCGTTTATGGTTCGTAGCCCGTTAAAAACAACTCTGTTTTCCTCTACACACAGGTTTTTATCTTTATCGCCATAAGTATTCCCATCCACGTTTACACCGGATAAACCCGGGTGGACAACGATACTTTTGTCCTCGTAGTTTCTTATTGACGCCTTCTTTACCGCAGATGCTGCTTTTGTGCCTCCTGCAATCATGTAATCTTCTTCCAGGCTCGTTATCACGCCTACATCGCCTATTCCCGTTAAACCGAGCGAGACTTCAAACACCGCTATATCCGGCTTCAAATTCTTCTCCTTCACTATGCTCATCACTTTCAACACATTCGCAGGCGTGCCGCCCAGCCTGGGAAATCGTATCTCTTCTTCAGCCGATTTGAATCTCGTGGCGGAGCTGGTATGCGAAAGAACCTTTTTGTCTTTCAACAACTGGCATATCAGCTCGCAGACCGCGGTTTTCCCAACCGTCCCTGTTACTTCTACCACTTTTATACCTGCGAAAAGGTTTTTTATGGCTGCAATCTCTTTTACCGCTTCGTGATGGCTCATAACAGGTATGCCCTTCTTTAACGTTTGCTTTACAATTTCGAAGTTCGGATTCAGGTGAACCGGTGCGATAACCAAATCGTAATTCAAACCTTTTAAAAAGGGTTGTTGCGAAGCATGCGCAGCGTTTTTGGTCAAACTTTTTTTAAAAGTGTGATATGGATTAAATATCTCCGCTTCTTTTCCAAGTTCTTTTAGCTCTTCTGTGATAACTTCTGCCCCGTGAATCGGGTCTAAAACTAATATTCCGGATGCTTCTTTTATGTTCATCTGTCGGGTACTTGCTTCTTTATCTGTTATAACTTCCCTTATTTAAAGCCTTATACATTACGTCAAAATCGCTTCATTACACCATGAGCATGAAAATTATAAAATATAAAATATAAACATCTTCAATGCGTCCCTTGAGCTATTTTACGGCTTGCTTTTTAAATGGATTGCCCATGCGTTTTTGCCCCGCTATTCACTACGGGACGGGCGACCCCGTATTGTTAAGTTTTTTCTTCGATTGCACATATTTAACAACAAGAAAGCACCCTTCGGGTGCAAATCAATTGTTAGCTATGGCTAAGCCATGGGTGGTTCCAATCCGATAATATACATCCAAA
>WJOV01000036.1 GCA_009618475.1 Methanosarcinales archaeon
ATGATAATTTACCTTGCATCTAACTACAAGAAAGCCTTTTTCGGCTTGAAATCTTTAAAGGACAATCCTGTTATTATCTACCTTGCCAACTACTGTTAAGTACAGGGCCTGCGCTTAAGCACGAGTGCCTATGACTTAAACTACACTTTTATCATAGGGACATATAAGCTTTTCGATTTTTTATTTTTGATGCTTTCCCCCAAAAAGTTTGTTATAAAGCGTTATGTACCAGGTTTTGTGCGCTCTAAGTTTTCCTTTTCTTCATCTATCACAACCGCCGGTACAGTATCTGTCTTCTCGTAACCATTCTGCCCCGATATATACCTCTCCACCACTTCCCAACCTTGCTGCGAAGTTTTTTTGATAAAACTTTTTTTAAAAGTTTTAGTGATAACAACTTGGAGCCCACAGGTGGCCAGGACACCACTCCTTAAGCTGTGGAAATCTATCCCTCACTGCGAAGCGTTTTTCCGTAAAGGCTTTTTCTAAAAGGGTTTGTTTACTGCTTCTCCCCTTTATCCGCTTCGCTATCCAGCTAAAGAAAAAAAGCCCGATGAAGTTGAGAAAATAAGACCGTATAAAAGAAATCGTAATCGAAAACTCGTGAAAACTATCAAAACCAAAAAAGAAGAATTTTATCTCGGTAAAGTTTCAAAAGGAGCTATAATAAAAGAGATGGAAAAGGGATTTATTTGTGATTTGATTTGCCAATAGAAGTGCTAATATCATTCCAACAATAAAAGCAATTGTGATGTCAATTTTGCGCTGATTTTTCTTCCAACTCCTTCTTCCATATAGGCACCCGCTCCTTCAACTCGTCTATTAAATATTCACAAGCCATGAAAGCATCCTTCCGGTGCTTCGCGCCCACGAGAATGACCACGATGTTCTCACCCACTTTTAAAGAACCTTTTCGATGAACTATTTCCACCGCTTCGACCTCAAACTTCTCTAAAGCATCTCGCTCCAGTTTCGCCAGCTCTTCATCCGCCATCTCGTCGTACACGTCCACTTCCATCCCTCTTATGCCTTCATCGCGCACCACGCCTAAAAAAGTCACGATAGCACCCATCTCCGGCTTTTTCAGCTTCTTCACGAGCTCATCCATCGAGAAATCCTCTTCCGTAATCATTTTCTCATCCCCCACTCACCGGTGGAAAAACGGCAACCACATCCCGCTCTTTTAGTTTCGTATTTAGAGCGGCATATTTATGATTCCGCGAAGCTATTAACTTCACTTTCTTCAATTCCGGATACTCGCTTATTAGAAGGTCTATAATATCCTTTACCCTCATGCCTTCCTCTACCTCCAACTCCTTTTTCTTCTCACCAACGATTTCACGGCATCTTGCAAAGAATTGCACTTCAACCTTCATTTTCATTTAATATATTATAAGGCAGCATTTGAAAAGGTATCATATAGGGGGAGTGAAAACGAGGTATGGTAAAAAAGGTAGTGATATTAGGAGGAGGAGCTGCGGGGATAGACGTTTTAGAGCTTTTGCATAGGGGCAAAGAAGATACTGAAAAGATGGAGCTAACACTTATAAAGAAAGAGAAAGAGGGCTTCTTCTCAACTTGTGGATTACCGTTTGCGCTGCAAGGAATGTATAGCATAAAGGAGCTCGAGCTGATTGAACCCAAATTTTACATTGACAAAGGCGTGGACTTCAGAACAGGGACTGAAGTTACGGGCATCAATTTAGGAGATGGCTATGTGAGTGTTGATACGGGAGAGGATATAAAATATGACTACCTGGTGATAGCAACGGGAAGCAAACCGTTTATTCCACCGATAGAAGGAACGAACCTTGAGGGTGTTTACACGTTAACCGGAAAGGAAGATGGAGAGAGGATAGAAGCAGCGATGAATGCGAACCCAGGAAACGCTTTAATTATCGGTGCGGGACTAATAGGACTGCAAACAGCAGTCGCTTTCTCAAAAAAAGGTATAAAGACAACGATCGTGGAAACGTTACCTTATCCCCTCCCTACCATCTTAGACGCTGATATGACCTCAATAGTCCAAAAATGGTTGCATAAAGAGGTCACATTCATTTTTGGAAAGCCGGTAAGTGCTATAAAGGGTAATCAACAAGTAAGTGCCGTTATAGTGGGAGAAGAAGAAATCCCTGCTGATATAGTGCTGATAGCGGCGGGAATGCGTCCAAATGTGGACATTGCGATGAAAGCAGGCATAGAGACCGGAGAGAGCAGGGGAATAGTGACAGATCGGTCATTGCATGTTAAGAAAGGGAAATCATATTTAGATAACGTATATGCACTTGGTGATTGTGTAGAGGTGCTTGATGCGGTCACGTCTCGTCCAAGGCTGAGTCAGTTAGCATCCACTGCATTGATACAGGCAAGGGTTGTCGCTAATAACATACTTGGTATCAGTTCTTCGTACGAACCATGCTTAAGCCCTACGGTAGCTGCTATCTCTGGTCTGCAAGTGGGAAGCGTAGGTGTAATATCTGAGACGGCGAGGAGATACGGAATAAAAATAAAAACTGGGAATGCGATTAAATATACAAAGGCAAGATTTTTTCCCGGTAGGAAGCTGATAATCGTAAAATTGATTTTTGAGGTGGATACCGCGAAGTTGATAGGGGCGCAGATAATCTCGGAGGAGACGGTTGCAGAGCGTATAAATGAGCTTACACTGGCTATAAAAGCGGGGATAACTGCAAATGAGATATGCATGAGAGAAAGGTGCTTTGAGCCTTCACTTACCATGGTGGAGGACGTTATAGTAGATGCGGCGGTGAAAGCGTTAATGTAATCTTTTATCCAAACCTTGCCATGTATTTCTTCTCGACCCACTTCTTCATGCGGTATATGAACTTGCCTTTGAGGAACAGACGCTTCGTGAGGAGCACTCCCTGGTCTCCGCCGAGCGAGATAAAAGCTCTTGGGTATTTAATCGTGTTGATTGGCTTATAAGGTTTCAGTGGCTTCCCCGCATCAAACCTCTTCAAATTCTTTGCTAAATGCTTTGCTTGCCGTTCCGCCTCTTCGACGTTCTTGCCTGCGATTTCCTCGTCGAAGCTGATAGAAGCGACGTCACCGATTGCATATACGTT
>WJOV01000142.1 GCA_009618475.1 Methanosarcinales archaeon
CGGGCGGTGAGAAGCAGTGCAACGGCGGAGGACCTGCCGACAGCGAGTTTCGCGGGACAGCAAGAGACGTATCTGAATGTAAGAGGGGAGGGAGAACTGGTGGGAAAGGTAATGGAATGTTTTGCCTCTTTATTCACTAACAGGGCAATATCCTACCGTGTGGATAAAGGATTTGACCATCTCAGCGTCTATCTCTCGGTTGGCGTGCAGAAGATGGTTCGCTCGGATTTAGCGTCTGCCGGAGTTACGTTTTCGATAGATACGGAATCCGGTTTCAAAGATGCGGTTTACATTACCGGTGCATACGGTTTAGGGGAGAACGTGGTGCAAGGAACCGTAAATCCCGACCAGTTTTATGTTTTCAAGCCGACATTAAAGGAAGGATTTAGACCGATTGTGGAGAAGAAGCTGGGGACAAAGGGGAAGAAACTGGTTTATAAAGAAAAAGGGACGGGGACCAAGCAAAAAAAAGTGGAAAAAGAAGAGCAAAGAAGGTTTGTGCTGACTGATGATGAGGTGCTCACGCTCGCAAGGTGGGCGTGCATTATCGAGGAGCATTATGGGACACCGATGGATATTGAATGGGCAAAGGATGGAAGAACCAATGAACTTTTCGTGGTTCAGGCGAGACCGGAAACGGTGCATTCGCAGAAAGACGTTGCCTCGTCCGAGACTTACGTGCTGGAAGAGGATATTGAGTTGCTTAACGAAGAAGGAAGGCTGTTAGTCAGCGGAGAGGCTGTTGGCACTAAAATCGGGTATGGTGAGGTAACGGTAATAGAAAGCGCCAGCGATATCCATAAATTCAAGCCCGGGCAGGTTCTGGTGACAAACATGACGGACCCGGATTGGGAGCCGATAATGAAAATAGCAGGTGCAATCGTGGCGAACAGGGGAGGAAGGACATGCCATGCCGCTATAATTTCACGCGAACTCGGAATACCCTGTGTAATCGGGACAGTTAAGGGGACGAGGGTTTTAAAAGGTGCAAAAGACGTTACGGTAGATTGCTCAGGAGGCGTAGGAAGAATATACGAAGGGAAGTTGAAATACCGGATAGATAAACTGGCACTGGACAAACTTCCAAGACCACGTACACGGATAATGATGAACGCGGGGGTACCGGAAAACGCATTTGTTCAAGGTCAAATTCCGAATGATGGAGTGGGTTTAGCCCGGGAGGAATTCATAATTAATTCCTATATAGGCATACACCCGCAGGCACTGATAGAATACGAGGAATTAAAGAAAAGGGCGATGGAAGAAGAAGACAGGAAGATAGCTAAGGTAATTAAAGAGATAGACAAGAGAAGCGCATCGTATGAGGACAAAGTGCAATTCTTCATTGACAACTTAGCAAGGGGAATAGGAAAGATAGCAGCGGGATTTTATCCAAACGAGGTGATAGTGCGATTATCGGATTTCAAAACAAACGAGTATGGTAATTTAATTGGCGGGTATCTTTACGAGCCGAAAGAAAGTAATCCAATGATAGGGTGGAGGGGAGCCTCGCGTTATTATGACGATAAATTCAAGCCTGCATTCAGGTTAGAATGCGAAGCGATAAAGAAAGTGAGGGAAGAGATGGGGCTGACCAACGTTAAGGTGATGGTTCCGTTTTGCAGAACGCCGGAAGAAGGAAGAAAGGTAATAAGAACAATGGAGGAGTTCGGATTGAAACAGGGTGAAAATGGATTGGAAGTGTACGTGATGTGTGAGATACCGTCAAACGTTATTTTGGCGGATGAATTTGCGGATGTGTTTGATGGGTTCAGCATAGGGTCGAACGACCTGACGCAACTGACGCTGGGCTTGGATAGGGATTCTGACCTGGTAGCACACTTATTCGACGAGCGGAACGAGGCGGTGAAAAGGCTGGTGAAGCACGTCATAAAAGTTGCGCATGAACACGAGCCAAGGAGGAAGATAGGGATTTGCGGACAGGCGCCGAGCGATTTCCCGGAATTTGCAGAGTTTCTGGTGGAATGTGGAATAGATTCGATGTCTCTGAACCCGGATGCGATAATATCCACGAGGTTTAATGTTGCGGAAGTGGAGAAGCGGATTGAAAATAAAAAATAGGATGAAAACATTGCAGGATAAAAGAAGATGTATGTAAAGATAAGAGCGGTTGATGTAGTAAGGGTGCCGCCGGGAAGATTGGGGGACGATTTGCAGGTTGTGGTGAAGGAGGTGTTGCAGGAGAAGCTGGAAGGGCGAATGGATAAAAAGATAGGGATGTTCATTGCAATACTGGAAGTCATAGATAAGAAAGAAGGGCGGATAATGATAGGAGACGCGGGCGTTTATTACGAAACGACTTTTGATGCGCTTGTTTTCAGACCAAAAATGCAGGAGATAGTAGAGGGGGATGTGGTGGAGATAGTGGAATTTGGCGCTTTTGTGGAGATAGGTCCGTTAGATGGGTTGCTGCACATCAGCCAGATTACTGACGAGTATATTTCGTATGATGAGAAGGGAGCGAAACTCATTACCAAGGATACGGGCAGGACATTGGGTGAAGGGGATAAGTTGCGAGCAAGAATAGTTGCGATTTCTCTGAACGAACGCGACCCCGGGGACAGCAAGATAGGGTTAACGATGAGACAGCCGGGTTTGGGGAAATTTGAGTGGATGGAAGAAGAGAGGGAGAAGGAGAAGGAGAAGAAGGGAGAAGGAAAGAAAGAAGGCGTGTAAAAACCTTTCTTTTGAATTTTGTAAAAAGTGTGATGGAAAAAGCGTGTAGGGATTGTCATAGGATTATTGGAAGTGAAAAATCGGTATGCAAATGCGGCTCTAATTCAATCAGCAAGGACTGGAGTGGGTATGTGGTGATTATAGATGCGGAAGGGTCGGAGATAGCGAAGAAAGTGGGGATAGATAAAGAGGGGCGGTATGCCTTGAAGGTTCGGTAAGGAGAAGAAAGATGGAAATAGAGATAACGAATGAGAAGGAGAATCAGTTGTTGAGGAGGAAGGAAGTATTTTTCAGGTTAAAGCACGAGGAAGAGAAAGAAAAGAAGGGGGCGTCGCCAAGCAGAGAAGAAGCACGTAATGCGTTAATAAAGAAGCTTCGGTGCAGTCCAAACCTCCTCGTAATAGATAGGATGGGAACGGAATTCGGGAAGAGGGAAACGGTTGGCTATGCAAAGGTATATGAAAGTGAAGATAGGTTAAGAGAGGTAGAGAGGGAGCACATAATAAAGAGGAACTTTGGTAGCCCGGGCGAAGAGAAAGAAGAAGGAGGAGGAGGAGGATAGAAAAGAATGGCAGCAATCCATAAGTTTTATGAAATGGTAGAAGGAAAAGGTAAAGGAAAAGCGGGATTAAAGTTGCGTCGGAAGCGGAAGGCATGTCCGAGGTGTGGAGCGGGCGTATTTTTAGCAGAACACGATGACAGGTATTCCTGTGGAAAATGCGGTTACACCGAGTTCAGGAAGAAATAATTTCTCTTTTTACTGCCACCAATTTCAACCCTCGCTCCTTTTTATTTTCGGCCGGTGCATCGCCTATTACTTCCAGAATTGTGCATCTATCTCCCGCTTTTAGACCTGATGGATGGCATAGCTCAAACAGCTCGTAATCGGTTTCTTCACAATCTGCGGGTTCAAAAACGATTTTAGAGCCTTTTAAAGCACGTTTCGCATCTATCGCTACTTTTATAGGCGGTTCTATTACTTCTACCACACGCACACCGTCTTCGTGAATGTAACAATCGTGTTTTATTCCATTTCTTATGTGCTCTATCCGGTACCTTCCGCCAACTTCAAGGTTCGTGCAAGATTTCTTTAATTTACACGATTCACATTTCTCCGAAGCTCCTAAAAATATGAATTCATCACCTACATTCGCCAACCTGGCACCAACTAACGTTACGATTCTTCCCTCTTCCATTTCTCCTTTCGCCTCTCCTTTTAGCCTATCCCATAACCCATTCATTTTTATTTTATTACACCAGTAACCACCGCGAGTCTTTCTGCCGCTTCATAAGTGAGTCCGGAATCGCCCAATATGGTATATCTACCGGGATTTATCTTATGAGCTAAGGTTAGCGCCTCTATTATATGTTCGTCTTTTATGCCCAACTCCTTTGCGGTTGTCGGAGCGCCTATCTCTTTCAGCACTTCTCGGACTCGCTGCCAGTTCTCGCCATACAAATGTGTCATCATTATGGTTCCGACACCACATTGCTCGCCGTGCAAAGCAGGTTCTTCCGCTATCATATCTAAAGCATGGCTAAATTTATGTTCAGAACCGGAAGCAGGAGCTGAGGAACCCGCAATGCTTATTGCAACACCACTGGAAACCAAAGCCTTCACCACCGTCCATACGGACCTTTCGTCTTTATTCCTTATCTCCCTGACGTTCTCCATTATCATATTCGCAGTCATCTCAGAAAGAGCCGCGGCGTAATTGCTGAACTCTGCATTCTGCAACCGCTGAGCAAGCCGCCAATCGCGTACCGCGGTGTAGTTAGCAATAATATCGCCACAGCCGGCTGCGGTAAACCTGTAAGGGGCTGAAGATATTATCTCTGTGTCGGCGACAACCGCAAGTGGTGCATGCACCTGCATGGAAACAGGATTACTTCCATCTTTATCCTTTATAGAAGCCCTTGGCGATACTATTCCGTCATGAGAAGCAATGGTAGGTACGGAAATAAAAGGAATGCCGAGTTCAAAAGAGGCGATTTTCCCGGTATCTATGATCGTCCCACCGCCTACGCCGAGCATGAACTTCGTTTTAGTCTCTTTCGCCTCTTCTTTCACTTGCTCTATGCTTTCTCCACTTATAGAACGCACTTCTACCAGGTTGACTTCATATCCCGCTTCAGACAAAAGTTCAAGCACCTTCTCCCCTGCTATCTTTCTCGTATGCAAGCCCGTAACTACCATACCCTCCGTACCCATGCCCAAATGCTTGCACACCGTGCTGATTTCCCCTAAGACGCCATGACCAACTAAAACGTCCCGTGGTAGCTGCATCCATTTTACTTTTTCAAATGCTTCCATTGTTTAGCTTTAATTTATCACCATAATATAAATGATTACTCCTTCACTTCCACCACCTTTACCATTCCAACCTCAGGCTCATAGCATCTCCCCTCCGCGAAGAGCTCGTCAATTACTTCCTCTATCCATTCTTCCATCAATCCTCGCTTCTTCAACGCATTCGTTAGCTTTACACGTTCCATACTGCTCTTTTCCGCTTCTTCCAATGCCTCCAAAACCATCTTCTTTGCCGTCTTACTGTAATGCTGCCACATGCCCTTTACGGCGTTTATTGCCACGCTCCCCCATGAATCCAGTTTATCATCGTCAATCGCATAGTGCTCCACCGCCCCCTTCATCCATTGTTTCTTTGGTAAAGCTAAAGAAAGGTTTAGATTTGAGCGAAGCAGTTCTATCCTCTCCATAGTCCTCCTTGCAGTATTTAATATCCAATTATCTCTCACATTTTCCTCTACCGGTTCCGCTTCTTCAACCAATATGAGAACCGCTTTGCTTTTTCCTGCACCTTCACGCACGTGTATGATACCGACAAAAGCCAGGAATTTATTTGATTCCAATCCGATAGCTTTATCCGTGTAGATGTTAAGAGTAGCCGTAGAGTCGCTTATTTTTATCTTCGTTATCTTCCCTCTTTTCTCCACTTCTTTTACTTCTCCGACACCAAATAACCTATTGCATCTCGCACACGTGGGAGTGACAAGGAAGGTCTCTTCGTTTTCTTTTACGACAAAGTCGCTTTTCAATAACTCTTCAAAAAACAGCCGGCAGGTAGCGGTGAGGGCAGGCTCGTGATTCCGTCTTCCTTTTTGCATATCGAATAAGAATTAAAAAATTATGATTCCGCCATATCCGACAACACTTGACGTATCGCCAATGACGTCCCCGCTTGTTGCGTATTTTATCAATTTGCCTTCATGAGCACCGAGTTTTTTCGCCGCTTGCATCATCGCAGCTATTGGACCAACGCCACATGCCGTCGAGTTTCGCTCATACACCCTGTTGTATAATTTGCTAACATCCAGCTCTTTTATCGCTTCTATCACGTATTCATCTTTCTCCCTCGCTATTCTGTCAGGTTCGTAATGCGTGAAATCCGAAGATGCAATCACAACTACTTTCTTATCAAATTTAGCAATCGTGTTAGCCAGGTCTTCTCCTACCTCTTTCGTCGTATCCTCATCGTTTAAGCTCATACAGACAGGGACGAACCGGAAATTTTTATCGAAGCGGAATTGAAGAAAAGGGAGCTGAACTTCTATGGAGTGCTCGTACTTATGCGCAGTTTCATCCACGTCAATGATTCTTTTTGGCAACGCATCCACAAAGGCTTTGTCCACTTCCACTTCTCCTAAGGGCGTTACCCAGGTATCCACCGAAACGGCAATAAGCGAGCCCATACATTGATGATTGGGACCAAGAATGACGAAAGTATCAGCTCCAGGTAGTTTGGCATAGACACTCGCTGCTACGCCGCCTGAATACATATATCCCGCATGAGGAACAACAGCGCCGATAATATTTTCGTTCTCTTCTCTCGTTACACCAGAGAAACATTCTTCCAGTCGTTTTTCCAGGCTGCTTTTTTCTGCTTCATAAAAAGCACCTGCTACTGCCGCTCTTCTCATTTTCACCACTCCACTATATCTCCGATTCAAAATCATCCACACCGCAATTGAATATGAATTGTTCTTCTTTACCACCGTCTCTACGATGCCGTTCCCTTAGCAGTTCGCGTGCAAGCAGCCAGTAAACGGTGGCAAGCGCTTTTCTACCCTTGTTATTCGTGGGAATGATAAGATCTATATTGGCAGTGGCATTGTTCGTGTCACAGAGCGCCACTACCGGTATGCCGGCGTTCACCGCCTCATTCAAAGCCTGTGCATCGGTCATTGGATCGGTCAAGACCAGTATAGAAGGCTCAGTGAAGAAGTCACATTCAGGATTCGTTAAAGTTCCGGGGATAAATCTACCGACTATTGACTTTGTTCCCGTCACCTCAGCGAACGTGCTTACAGGGTGATGTCCATACTCTCTCGCGGATACAACCAGTATAGAGGAAGGCTCGTAATTAGCTAAAAATCTCGCCGCTATCCTCAGTCTTGCATCCATAATTTCTACATTTAACAAATACAACCCATCTGGTCTTGCCTGGTAAATGAATCGCTTCATATCACCTGTTTTTTGCTGCGTTCCTATGTGGACGCCGCTTGCTAAGTAATCGGGACCCGGTATTAACGTATCCACCTTTTCCTCTTCTGCTCCTTCCCCTTTTTCCTCTTCGTTTTCCTTTTCTTGCGCCATATTTTTGTTTACCTTTTATCCTATCCTCTATCGGATTATCCACTCATCTATTTTCTATCTTTTTTATTCATATTATTTATTATCTGTTTTTGAACTAATTAATATAAACATGAGAGGTGGAGCGGAGAAAGAAGCAGTAAAGCAATATATAGCGGATTTGAGGAAAAAGATACACTATCACAATTACAGATATTACGTATTGAATGAGCCGGAGATTTCAGATGCGGAATATGACGGGTTATTTAAGGAGTTAGAGGAACTCGAGAGAAGATATCCGGAACTAGTGACGCGGGATTCACCAACGCAAAGGGTGGGAGCGAAGCCGCTGGAGGAATTCGGCACCTACGAGCACCGCATACCCCTGCTAAGTTTGAACAGCGTTTCTGACGAGCGCGAGGTAAGGGATTTCGATGAGCGAGTAAGAAGGTTTATTGGAGGAATAGAGGAAGAGATAGAATACGTGGTGGAGCCGAAGATAGACGGGCTGGCTATGGAACTCGTGTATGAGAACGGGGTTCTGTCAGTAGGAAGCACGAGAGGAGATGGAAAAACCGGGGAGGAGATAACACAGAATCTGAGGACGATAAAAACAATACCACTGCGTATTTTTTCTGATGTTGATGCTGGTGCTGGTGCACCTTTGCCCTTGCTGGAAGTAAGAGGGGAAGTGTTCATACCGGTGAGTAAGTTCAAAGAGTTGAATGCAGAGTTAGGTGCGAAGGGGGAGAAGATGTTTGCGAACCCGAGGAATGCGGCTGCGGGTTCTGTAAGGCAGTTAGACCCGCGGGTTACCGCTTCTCGACCTCTTGATTTCTTTGCGTATGGCGTTGGTAGAGCAGAGGGAAAGGGGTTTTCAACGCAGTGGGAAGCACTGGATTATCTGCGCAGGATAGGGTTTAAGGTGAGTCCTTTGATAAGGCGGTTTGGGAATATAAAGGACGTAATTGGATACCATGAGGAAGTGAAGAAGAAACGCGATGAGCTGGATTACGAGATTGATGGAATAGTGGTGAAGGTGAACAGCATAGAGCAGCAGGACAGGTTGGGAGCGATTTCGAGAAGCCCGAGGTGGGCAATTGCATACAAGTTTCCAGCGCGCGAAGCGTTTACGAGCGTGAAGAATATAGTGGTGCAGGTAGGGCGGACAGGGGCATTAACGCCTGTTGCGGTATTGGAGCCCGTGCAGATAGGCGGAGTGACCGTAAGCAGGGCGACGTTGCACAACGAAGATGAGTTGAGGAAGAAGGACGTCCGGATTGGCGATACCGTGGTGGTGGAAAGGGCAGGGGACGTTATACCTGAGGTGGTGAGCGTGATAAAATCGAAGAGGACGGGAGCGGAGAAGGAATTCCGGATGCCTGATAGATGTCCCGTCTGCGGTGCAGAAGTGCTGAAAGAGGGACCGATTGTGAGGTGTATTGGAGTTTCCTGCATTGCACAGTTAAAGGGGCGGATAAAACATTTCGCTTCGCTTCGCGCAATGAACGTAGAAGGGCTGGGTGAAAAGGTAGTAGAACAGTTGGTGGATAGAAAAATGGTTTCAGACGCTGCGGATTTGTTTTTCTTAACGAAAAGAGAGCTTTTGAAGCTGGAACGGATGGGCGGCAAATCGGCACAGAACATATTAAATTCACTCGAAAAGAGCAGACATACTACTTTCTCTCGTTTAATTCATGCCCTGGGGATAAGACACGTGGGTGAGCATACTGCATCTTTACTTGCGGATAATTTCAGGGACGTGGAGGCGTTGCGGAATGCGAGTTATGAAGATTTGGTGAGCATACCGGAGATAGGACCGGAAGTAGCGAAAAGCATTCTTTTGTTCTTCGAGCAGGGAAGCACGAAGGAATTGTTGGAGAAGCTGGAAAGAGCGGAGGTGTGGTATGAGAGGAAGGAAGCAGGGTTAGTAGAAGAAGAGAAAGAGAAGAAGGTTCTGGAAGGGAAGACGTTCGTTTTTACCGGGCAGATTTCTATTCCGAGAGAGGAGGCGAAGAGCATGGTAGAGCGGTTAGGAGGGAAAGTGGCATCGAGCGTGTCGGAGAAGACGGATTACGTGGTGGCGGGAGAAGAAGCGGGGTCAAAGTTAGAGAAGGCGGATAAGCTTGGTGTGAAAATAATAGATGAGGGGGAGTTCCGGGAGATGGTTACCCTTCCATCATAGCTTTTTGGTAAAGCTCTTTTAAGTAACGCCTATGAAACTTAAAGTTAACTGGTCGGAGAAAAGACAAAGGCACATTCTCGATAGAATGCTTTTGAGAGGCATATCGAGGAGAGAGTTCTACGATGCTTTGATTAAAGGCAAGAAGAGAGAGCAGAAGAAAGGCATCTATGAATCCGTGTATCGATACTACAGCATTGTTTATGAGGAGCAATTTTTACGTGATAAAGATATTAAAAAGATTGATTCTATAACTGTTAAGTTAATAAGTAAATGAAAGAGAAAGTTTTACCTTACAATTGTAGATGCGGAGGCAAACTGGTGGAGGCGATGATAAATGTGGAGCATTTAGGCATAGACTTTGGATTGAGAAAAGGCACTGTTTGCACCTCTTGTGGCGATGAATACATATCCGATGAAGTCTGGGAAGAGATAGAGAAGAAGGCAAAAGAACTTGGATTATTTGGTCTGGAAAGAAAAGTCAAAATTCGCAAATCTGGTAATTCATTGGTAATTACGCTTCCGCCGGATATTGCCGAATTTTTGGGTGTTAAACCACAAACCCTGGTGAGTTTATTACCTTTAGACAAGGGTAAATTGGAGATCCAGGTATCAGAATAGGCGAAAAGAAAAAAGGAAAAACTTTTTCTTTTTGACGAGATTGCAGACATTTTGGAAGTGAAAGGAGAGAATCAGTTCAGGATAAGAGCGTATAGAAGAGCCGCCCGGACAATAGAAACGCTTACGCAGGACTTAAAGGTGATAGCAGAGCGAGGTGGCGTGAAAGAACTAAAGAAAATACCAAGGGTGGGAGAAGGGATAGCGAAGAAGATATTTCGCTTCGTGCAATGAACATAGAATTTGATAAGCATACCGGAGATAGGACCGGAGGTAGCGAAAAGCATTCTTTTATTCTTCGAGCAGCGAAGCACGAAGGAATTGTTGGAGAAGCTGGAAAGAGCGGAGGCGAAGAGCATGGTCGAGCGGTTAGGAGGGAAAGTGGCGTTGAGCATGTCGAAGAAGACGGATTACGTGGTGGCGGGAGAAGAAGCGGGGTCTAAGTTAGAGAAGGCGGATAAGCTTGAATTCAACGTCAATCTCTTTACCTGCAATCCCTTCCAGAGCATCTAACAAAATCCGCTCTTTCTCTGTGCGTTCCTCTTCCAGCGAAACTATATGCCTTTTTGAACGGTCTATTTCTTCCTGTAATCGAGTGAGTTGCGCCTTGGCAGAAACAATTAATTGTTCCGTCGCCTTCCTATCTTTGAGTACCGTCAGGTCCGAAAGCTTACCTTTGACCTCTTCAATTCTTGATTGTAACAGCTCACGTTTTACCTTTATAGAAGATAGTTCGCTATTTAACAGGTGGTCTATCCATGCCAGTGTCCTGTCTCGCTTCCGGTCCTTCAGGATAGCGTGGTCTCCCTCGATGATATTCCTTATAGCGAGTAGAAATTCGTTGATATCTTCACCGAGCGCTCGAACTGGAGAAGACAGGACAGAAGAAATCGCTCTTCGCTCTTCAGGAGTAAACGTATGCCGCCCGGTCTCATCCTGCTTCTTTAATAGGTTGAGTGCTTTGTTAATTGGAGAGAACAAGTTGCTAACGTCCGATTCGAGCGTGTTTAATTCCTCTTCTAACGAGGATAATTCAGTTTCGAGCTCTTTGAACCGCACCCATTCCTCCGCTTCTTCGATCATTCCCAATCTTTTCCCCTCTGTTTCGATTTTCCTTTCGAGTGCAGAACTCCCTTCTTCTTGCTCGCAAACGTTCTCTTTTTCCTTTTCTATCCCTGATTTCAGCTCTTTTATATCCTCTACTATCCCCGGCACACGTTCTAAATTCATAATCTGGCTTTCTTTTCCCTTCATGGGTGTTATAAGCTGGTTAAGAAGGGTTCTCAATTGATTGAGGTCCGCGACGACTTCCTTTACCTCCTCTGGAAACAGCGACCGAACATAGTAGATGCTCTTCGATGACTTGCCCGAAGCAAATTCTATGTCGGAATTGGTTATGCCATAAAAAGATAAAACCGTTTTATAATCGGTTTGGGTCGGAATAGAAATTTTTTCAGTCAGCGAATAGAGATGTTTTACCATTTTATCACGGTTTGACAATCCTATTTTTGCGATATGCGCTGGCATAGTCTCGTCGGGTTCGGCGTCCTGAAGCTCGGAGATGTTTTGCTTAAGTCTCTCACGTATAGCTCTTATCTCTTCATATAACTGTTCGGCATTTGTACTCAGACCACGAAATAGCGATTTCGATACCATCTCCAACCACGTATCTATTCCATCGAAGGCGACTGTGGACGGTATTTCCTCCTTGCCAAGGATTTTATTTAGCCACTTCATTTGACATGTTTAAGTAGATGATAACTCCTCTAAATCCACTTTTTATCTGCTTCACTCGATGTGGCAGATTTTCGGGGATATAATTGGGGCGGAGCACTTCTTTGTTTTCGAATATCGCACTTTCGGTTGTGAAATCCTGGAACATGTTCTCCATTTCACTACCTCCTATATTCTTACCACTTTTCCTTTCTTCTTCATTTTTTGATTTAGTTCTATAAGTACCTGACTTTCAGACTATTTAAATAACCTCTCCTATATTTTAATTTTTGATTGTTCAAATAACGCCAAATCCATTAAATAGAACATACCAGCCATTACTCCGCGACGTATCTCTTTAAATGTGCTACCACATACCACTTCCACTAATATATCCGTATCA
>WJOV01000105.1 GCA_009618475.1 Methanosarcinales archaeon
AAGCGGGCAGGTGGAAGTGTTCGGTAAGAGCGTGGACACGTTAAAAAGAGAAGAAATAATAAAAGAAGTAGGAATCGTTTTTCAAGACCCGGACGACCAGTTGTTCATGCCCACGATTTTCGATGACCTCGCTTTTGGTCCGATAAATTTAGGGCTAAAAGAAGAGGAAGTTCGTGAGCGTGTGAAAAAGGCGCTTTTAACGCTTGGGCTTTTGGGCTATGAACACCGGTGTCCACATCATCTCAGTTACGGCGAGAAGAAGAAAGCATCGTTGGCTGCGGTTATGTCAATGGAGCCGAGGGTATTGGTGCTTGACGAGCCTACTGCTAATCTCGACCCACGAAGCAGGGCGGAGTTGATAGGAATTATAAAGGAATTGAATGAGCGTGAGGGAATTACCATTGTGATAGCAACGCATGACGTGAATGCGATTCCCGCGCTTGCAGACCGGGTATACGTGCTGAACAAGAAGATAATTGCGGAAGGCACGCCACAAAAGATGTTTTCGGATGTTGAATTGCTAAAGGGGAACAATTTGGAAGTCCCCGAAGTATTCAAGCTTTTTGAAGTCTTACGATGTTTTGGCTACAACTGCGAAGAGCTGCCGTTGTCCATAGATGAAGCCGTTGAGCATCTGACGAGGACGGTAGCGATTAATGGTGGACACATACATCTGCACGTTCACGAGCATACACATGAGGCGATAAGGAAATTGAAGAGCAAGTACGAGCATCATTAAAACCTCGTTCCATTCGGATACTCCTCGTAAAGTGCCAAAAGCTTTTCCATCTCTCATCTCTTCTCAATATCCTTAAAAGTGGTTTCTCGTTCTTCATTTTTCTTTACGGCTCTTTCGATAACCCTCCTGGAACTTTTTATAGATTAAAATTATGAAGCCGTGTCTCTTTCAGAGGTGATAGGGGCGACTCTATTTCTTCACCTCCCATCTCCATTTTACCATCACCGTATATCCATCCTCATGAATTTCACGTATGCGATCGCAAAGAACACAACCGAGAAGATGATGAGTGCCAGAATGTTCTTCCAGACCTTTCCGAGCACTTCCCGAAGTCCTGGCGCCTCCTTGCTCCCGCCGGTGCTGGTCATTGATGAGGAGGATTGTCCATATACAGCCAAATATATCTGAGGGTTGCTTATCAAGAGCGAAATCGTCATGTAATTCATATTTGGCGAGATTATGTTAAACGCATCGGTAATACGTCTTTGCTTCTCCCAATATACCCTCACTTCTTCCTGATATTGCTGCATTTCCTCTTCTGACTCCTTCGTTTCATCCCGAATATCAAACTCAAACGCAGGTGGTTCGGGTGGCTCCCCAGTGACCATGTCTGCAACCGTAGGTCCAACTAGTGGTAAGAGTGACCCGAGGATGAAGAAGATGACCAGTGTGTAGATGAGTGCACTCCCGCTATCTCCAGAAACGGTGGACATCATAAGTGCGATTGAGAAGTATGCGAGGAGGAATACAATCGAGACGATGCCAAAGACCAAAATTGCAGCCAGTTCGTTCATGCTGGGAACGATGCTGAATATTAGAAGCATCGCAAGTGATATGAGAAGTGCAGTGCCCATCGCAAACACCAGTGCCAGAGTACCGCCCAGTGCCTTGCCGTTGATTATCTCGTCCCTGAATACCGGGCATGAGAGCAGCGATTTTAATGACTTCGTCTCCTTCTCTTTCGATACCAGGTCAAATCCCATTGCTATCGCGAGTATTGCCCCAAGCATCATTATGTAGCTGGACATAAACATGAATACGAGCATTATGGTGGGTTTCTCCGGCATATATCCGGGCTCCATGCCTTCCATGTCCTTAATCTGCGATAGCTGCTCTTTGTAATTTTCCAGCCTATTGTTGTAGTAGTCCATGCCTTGGTGCATCGCAAGCGCCGAAATAATGAGAAACAACCCTAAAATAACAATAAATTTCTTGCTCGTTAGATGACCAATGAACTCCTTCCTCGCGACGTTAAACAATCCTTTTGCTTCCATTTTTTTCCTTTCACCTCCGGTAAACAGACATAAATACGTCTTCAAGCGTCGGCTCTTCCATCCTCATCTCTTTTACCTTCACTCCCTTTTCAAATAGCTCGGACGATATGTAATCCCGTATATCCGATTTAGATTCGATAATTACCTTTCTTTTGGTTTCGCTGTATTCTGCATTTATTATATCCACGTGTGTAATTTCAGGCAATGGCTCTACCGCTTCTACGATGATTCTCAGGTTCTCGGTCCCGGCACGACCGAGTTCGTTTTTTAGTTCTTCTAACGTCCCTCTTGCAATCAACGTTCCCTTTGAGATAATCCCGATGGTGTTGCAGACTTTGCTTACCTCTGCCAATATGTGCGAAGAAATAAAGATTGTCTTCCCTTCGTCAGATAGTTGCTTTGTCAGCTCGCGATACTGAAAAACGCCTTCAGGATCGAGATTCGCAGTTGGCTCGTCTAAGAACAGCACTTCCGGGTCGTTGAGCAATGCCTGTGCGAGTCCAAGCCGCTGATTCATCCCCCTCGAATATCCGCCAACTTTCTGGCTTACGCCATCAAGTTGCACCAGCTCAAGCAGTTCTCCTATTCTCTTCTTCCTCTCGGTCGCATCCATCGCCGCATAGAATCGAGCGAAGTAATCGAGGTTTTGCTCCGCGGTCATATTGCCATAGAATCCAACGTCCTCCGGCAGGTATCCGATAATCTCCTTTATTTTAAGCGGATTCCTCGCTACTTCGATGTCGTTTATGATGCACTTGCCCTCGGTAGGTTCGATCATTCCCACGAGCATCAGTATTGTCGTGCTCTTTCCCGCTCCGTTCGGACCTAAAAAGCCGAATATATCGCCTTCTGCTATCTCCAAATTCAGACCATCCACTGCCTTATTTCCATTATATACCTTTGTCAGGTTTTCCGTTTTTATCATTTTATACCTTTCTGTTTACCTCCTTTGCTTCTTTTTCGGTATTTATTTATATAGCGTCCGAGCTATTTGAAAAGGGAGTGAAGGTAAAAGAGATGAGGATGGAAG
>WJOV01000150.1 GCA_009618475.1 Methanosarcinales archaeon
GATATATGGTTAGATGGTTATAATAATTGATGCAGCGCGAACGTGGGGTTATAGTGTATATACAATGAAAAAAGCAAAAGAAGAAACAAAAATGAGCTGGGCGATATGGATAACGGGTTTACCGGGCAGTGGTAAGAGCGTAATAGCGGAGAAAGTGAGAAATATCTTTGCTGAGCGTGGTCTAAACGTAAAGGTGCTTGAGCTCGACGAGATAAGAAAATTTGTTACGCTAAAACCTTCTTATTCGGAAGAAGAAAGAGACATTGTGTATGCCGCTCTGGTTTATATGGCAAAGCTTCTGGTGGAAAGTGGCAAGCCGGTCATAATAGATGCAACTGCAAACAGAAGGAGATACAGGGAACGAGCGAGGGAGAACATACGGAATTTCGCTGAAGTGTATGTGAAATGCTCTTTAGAGACCTGCATGGAACGAGAAGGGATTAGGCGGGCAGAACATGCCCCTTCAGGCATCTATGAAAAATCGAAAAAGAGTGGAGCAACGGTGCCGGGCGTGAACGTGCCATACGAGGAGCCAGTGAATCCAGAAGTTGTGGTGGATAGCGAGAAGATGAGTGTGGAAGAGTGTGCGGAGAAAGTAGTGGAGTTTATTCAATAGCAAATGGAAGAATCAGAATTTAATAAGATTTTGGATAAATACGGGAATGAAATAGAGAATGAAATAGAAAAATGCTTCAAAGAGAAGCTCCGCGATGCTATATATCACGAATTTATTGATAGGGTATATAAAAGTTTAGAGGATTACGTATTGAGGAAGGGTAAAAGATTGGCATCTTGCAGTACATTACTGGTTTATAAGGGCTATACACACCGAGTAGATAAAGAGCTATTACAGGTATGCGCCGGGATAGAACTTTATAGACATTCTATACTTATTCATGACGATTTGGTTGACAGGGATGAATTAAGAAGAGGTGATAAGTCATTTCATAGAATATTTGAAGATATATCAACCGGATTTGGTGAAAGTGCTGGAATATTCGCCGGAAATATCCTGTATTCTCTTTCCTTGGATATTATACTAAACTCGAAATTTGAAAGAAAATTACTTTCTGATTCAATTACTTTTTTAAATACTGATTATCGTAACGTAAATGAAAGTCAAATTCTTGACGTTTTGTTTGAATATAAAAAGCCGGACGAAGCGGAGTGGTATCAAATGGCATCAAATAGGGCAGCTTCTTTATTTAGAGCAACTATGCTGATAGGTGCAATTCTCGCTAATGCTCCGGATAGAGATAAAGAAATCTTAATGAAGGCGGCAGAAAATATTGGTTATGCATTTGATATACAGGATGACATTATTGGAACGTTTGCAAAAGAAGAGGAATATGGAAGGAGCCCAACCGGCGATTTATTGCTATATAAAAAACCATTACACGTTATATATACGCTAAAAAATGCGCCGGAAGATGTAGTTAATGATATGCGAGACATGATAAAGGCAGATGATTTTGACGGCGTGAGGGATATAATCAGAGATTATGGTTTAGAACAAGCGAAGAAGAAATCACGCGAGCATGCGAAAAATGCTATCGCTCTGATAGAGAAAACCGCGATGAGTATTGAAATAAAGAATTTTTTTAAAGAGTTTATAAGCTATGTATCAGAAAGCGTGGATTGGTATAAGTAAACTTGCTGAAGTCGCTCATGCCGTTCTAAAAAATCTTACTTGTTTACCGCTGAGCCCGCAGAGAACGCGGAGCGCCTGGAAAATCATTCACCATCCGGCGAATGCCGTCCTTCAGAACCTTGACGTTGCTCTCCGCGATCTCGGCGGTAAGCAGATACTGATTTTCCACTCCTGTGTATGTTATTATGCGAGCAAAAGGGCACTATTCTACCATCTGGCAAACCGTAGTGAATCACGCATTTCTTTAAACGAGCAAAATCGAAATTGTATGGGTCCATGAAGTGCATTGCGCCAATAAACAGAAGGTTGAAATGGAGGTCGCTTAAGTCCCGGTAATTGCGGCTTTTTACGAACCCGATGAAAAGCTCTTTTAAAAAACCCGGACGGATACTTCTTAAAGCCGTAACAACAGGTATCTTTTTCTTTTTTTTATATGCCGCTGCCAATCTTCCCATATCCACGTATTTCGTTATCGGCTCTACTTTTCCGTTTCTGCGAAGCGTTTTTCCGTAAACGCTTTTTTTAAAAGGGTTTATTACGAGATAAGAAAAAGCGCCGCAAGAGAAATGGCAGCCCACTTCCGATTTGCCAAAAGTTCCAAGCAGCATGCTCATCTGCGAGGGGGGCAAGAAATCATCTCTACGAAGAAAACCCGTTTGTTCTTCTATTTTACTGACGACGTCAGAAACCGTTATCCTTTCATTTTCGCTATATGACGTCCTACCGCAGAAGGAAACAGGCTGGAAATTTACGCCTCTTATGACATCACTATTCTCTATTGCAAATTTTATAATAGCGCCGATTTGGTCCTCGTTCACACCTTTTACGATGGTAGGCACGAGAACGATAGCGGGTTTTGGTCCCGCATTTCGGTGGTTTTCTATCGCGCTTTTCTTTACTTCGAGCAGTTTTCGACCTCTCAACTTCTCGTAGGGCACTTCCGTTACACCATCGAATTGAAGGTAAACGACACTTGTGCCTGCGGATTCTATCTCTTTGCAGTATTCCTCGCTCTGTGCCATTTTTATGCCGTTTGTATCCACTTCCAGGTGCTCGAACTTTTTCCTTGCGTACGAAATAAGTTCGGGGAGGTCTTCTCTTAGCGTGGGTTCGCCGCCACTGAATTGAAGCCCCGCGGCATTGGTATTCGCTGCGAAGTTGTCTATAATCGCTTTTAGTTCTTCTGTCGTAGGGTCTTTTTCATGTCCCCCGCCGTTTCCGTTACTTTTTGCAAAGCAGATAGGACATCTCAGGTTGCATCTCATCGTTACGTCTATGACACCCAAAACCGTGGATGATTCATGTTGTGGGCACAAACCGCAATCGTTCTCGTGCCTACCATCGT
>WJOV01000131.1 GCA_009618475.1 Methanosarcinales archaeon
AAGGACACAGAAGGACATCGTGTATTTCTGTGCGAAATACGGAGGACCTATCACGGGATTGACCTTTGGACTCATCATCCTGTTCGAGAACTGGAGACTCCTTGTGGGGATGATGCTCGGAGGTTATTTACCAAACATACAAGCCGCAGCAGGGAATATGGCAGCGATAATAGGTATCGTAATAGGATTGGCGATAGGGATAGCGCTGATAGTGGGGAATGTAGTAGTAGTGAAATGGGCAAGAAAGAGATATGGACCCTTTGTAGGTGAGTAAAAAAATGGAACCGATTTTACTTATAGTGTGTGTGTTAGCAGGAGGAGTGTTAGCAAGTCTCGGCGTTCATCTGTTACCAGTGGGCGGAGCACCAGCGGCAATGGGAACCGCAACAGGGGTTGCGACGGGAACGGTCATGCTCATGCTCGGAGCGGCAATGTGCGGGTTATTCACGGCAGCATCGGTAGCGACGTTTAGTGGCTGTATTTTGATTGTATCGCTTTCTGGCGCCGTCGGGTCATGGTTAATGATGGGTGTCACCATGCTTATGGCGAATCTCCTTTATGTCTTTGGAACCGGTATCGTTCCTGTGTCAGGCAGAGTTGATGTGGACCCGATAACGGGGGAATCGCAGAAAGAGTACAAGACGCCACAGTGTGATGGGCATGGAGTACCAAATGTGAGCTATATCTCTGGTATGATAGGGGCGTTGTTAGGCGGGTTCGGAGGTGCAATAATGTACTTCGCACTGCTCAACTATGCAAATTTCGAACCTACAATGGCGGGGGTAGCAGCGATGGGAATCTTCGTATCCAATGCGATTATCGCAGCTTACAACATCGGAGGCACCATAGAGGGATTCCAGGACCCGAAGTTCAAGCGACTGCCAAAAGCGCTACTCACTTGCGGCGTTATCTCGCTGTTATGCGGCGTTCTTGTCTGGGTAGTAGCCGATCTTGGAGGCTTAGGAGGCGTGATGTAAGATGACAGTAGGAGGAGGACCAGTAGAGGAAGAAAAGAAACCTGAGGGAGAGGGATTCACATTCCCACCCGACGTGGCGCAGTTAGGGCTAATCTCAGCAGTAATAGCCATAGTAATAGTGATATTTCCCGGGTTACCCGCGATAATAAAAGCAGTGGGTGTAATTTTCGCTTTACTCTGGGGTGCGGATTCCGTTCGTAAGACTTCTAAATACGGGTTGGGGACCGGAGTTCCATCCATAGGCGTGCTGGCAATGGGTTATGGTATTGTTGGCGCATTAGTGGGGATAGCTTTCGGGAAATATGTCAGCATAGGCACAGGTTTACTGCAAGTGCAGCCAGGCGTGTTAGTAGGCGTAATAGCCATGGCTATTGTCGGATTGATCTCAGGCGTGTTATCGAACAGCGAGAAGGTCATAGGGATGAAGATACCGGGCTTAGAACGAGGTATGATGGAGTTGGGAATGGCGGGAACACTCGCAATGTTACTCCAATTATCCATCGTAGCAGGTTCGCTGAATTTCGATGTGGTGATAGACAAAGCAATAAGTAACGGATTCATAGCGGTGATGTTCGTGCTCTCCATGATGGCGATGTTCCATCCGTACAACGCATGTTTAGGACCAGACGAGAGAAGACCAAGGACGCTCATGGTCTCGGTTGAGATTTCAGGGTTGCTGTGCGTTATACTGGGAATTGCCTTAGCAGCTACCTCTACTTCAGCGTGGGGTGTAGCAAACGGAGTATTACTAATGATCTTCGGTGCGTTTGTGTGGGGATATTTCTTCGTAAAATTCGTGAGGACAGCTATGCGCGAGGCATATTCAGTCGTTGGAACGGGGCTAATCAAGACAATAGAATAAAATAGGAGGTAAAAAGAGAACATGTTGGTAATAAATGAGAAATATGGTGTGGTGCTGGACCCGGACTCGCTTAAAGTAGGAGTGAGCAGACCAGGATTCTACAAAGTGAACCTTTCACCGATAGAAGAGCAACTAACTGTCATGGAAGCTTCAGTGGATGACCTTTTCAATTGCCTTGACCCTACGAGCGGGTTCTTGATGTCTCAGCCACACAGAGAAGGAGCGTTGAGTAAAGCAGGCTTCATAACGATGTTCGTATTCGGGGTGTTATTTGGCGTGTTAGTGGTAGCACTTGCATTATTCAAGTTAGGAGGTGCGTGAATATGGCGGAGAAGAAAGAAGTTCCGGATGGATGGCCGCTCGTCACAGGTGACTACGAAGTCGGCGACCCGGAAAGCCCGGTGGCAATATCGTCAACAGGGTCTTATTTCCACATCGAACACCTGCCCGGGATTGCGATACAGGGACCTGATAAAACAGAGAACATCGGGTTAGAGAAGATGATAACAAACATCATCTCCAATCCGAACATAAGATTCCTCATCGTTGCAGGTGCGGAAGTACCGGGGCATATAAGCGGAGGTTCGATGATAGCGCTGTGGAAGAACGGCGTTGACCCATCCAGCCATAAGATAATAGACACAAAAGGAGCAATACCTTTCATCGAGAATCTACCGTCAGATGCTATCGAGCGATTCCAGAAACAGGTAGAAGTAATTGACATGATAGGTGTGGAAGACTACGGGGCGCTTGTGGCAAAAGTAAATGAGCTGAAGGCAAAGGACCCGGGCGCTTATCCGGAAGACCCGATGATTGTGAAGGTGGGCGAAGAGGAAGCAGTAGCAGCACTGATAGAAATGCCTTTAGCAATGCCTGCTTCACCATATATGGCAGTAATAGATCGAGCCACGAATGATATCAAATACAAGACACAGTTAATTGCGAGGGACCAGAAGTTATCGTCGGGGCTCTCCATGAATTCTATGCTGGGCATATTGGCAGGACTGATAGCGGCAATTGTGTTTCTCCTGCCTCTTATCATCTGGGGGGTGTTCTAAATGGCAAAAGTAGTGCAACAAACACCGGAAACGGCGGTGATAACTGCGAAAATAGAGGACTTGAGAAAGTCCATAACGTTAATAGGCAAGGATTCGAGGTTCGCAGCCGGTCTCTGGGTCGGATTCATAAAAGGGATGGCAATCGGGCTAATCGTGAGTCTGCTTCTCGCCGGACTTAGAGTCATGTGACCGGGGAATAAAATAAAGATAAAGGAGAATAAAAGAATGGGAGAAGAGAAAAAGACAGAGGAAGAGTTGGAAGAGGAGATAGAGAGAGAAGTAGAAGCAGAGGTGTTGGAGAAGCTGGAAGAGGAACTGAAGGTGTTAGTAGTTCCCGTTGCAATGACGCCGCCGGAGCACACGAAACTACTGGGCAGATTAGCGACGATGGACGAGAAGGTGGAGTTTGTCACGGGCGAGCTTGCGCAGCGACAGGGAGAGAAGATGGGTTTTGCGATTGGCCTTTTATACGGACTGATAATAGGAATACTTGTATATGTGATATTCCTGATAGGATAAGAAAAGGAGGACAGAAAAATGTTTGTATTTGATAGGAAGCAGGATATATATGACATAGGGGGAGTGAAGGTAGGAGGACAGCCAGGCGAGTGCGCAACAGTTCTTTGTGGCACGATATTCTATGCAAAGCATTATCTGGTCGAAGATGCGGACAAAGGGATATTTGACAAGAAAGCGGCGGAAGACGTGATAAATAAGCAGGATGAGTTCTCGGAATTAACTGGAAATCCCTGCATGATGCAGATATTTTCAGAATCGCCAGAGGCAATGGAGAAAGAAATCGCGTTCTGTACAGAGAAAAGCGACTCACCTTTCTTGATTGACTCGACGGTGGCGGAGGCGAAGATAGCAGGGCTCAAGTACGTTGACGAAGTGGGACTGATAGATAAAGCGGTGTATAACTCAATAAACGTGTCGTGTTCACCAGAGGAGTTGGAAGCAATCAAAGATTCCAGACTGGAAGCAGCGATTCTCTTAGCGTTCAATCCAAAAGATTCGACGGTAGCAGGGAAGATTGACCTGTTAGAGACAGGAGCAGGAACCTTTGAGAAAGGCATGGTGCAGCTTGCACGGGACATGGGAGTAACGAAACAGATGTGCGACCCGGCTACACTGCCCATAGGTGCAGGTGTTGGGTCATCCGTTGCTTCTGGCTTCGTCATCAAGTCGAAATACGGTATTGCAGTGGGATTGGGTATCCACAATGCACCTTCTGCATGGACATGGCTGAAGACGTTCCGGAAAGAGCATGCGACAAAAGGACCGGGTGGCTGGGAAGGACTCGGTGCAGACGTGTTCAGTATCTGTGACATAGCCTCTAATGTTATACCGGTAATGGCGGGACAGGATTTCGTGCTTTACGGACCAATAGAGAATGCACCGAAGGTGTTCCCGCTGGTTGGCATGGTAGATATGATTGTTGCAGAGGCTAACCATGCAGAACACGAAATCGAGACGAAGGAACCACATCCAATTCTAAAAATGTCGGCATAAAGTAGGGGAAAACATAAAACACAATTTTTTTTATTTTTTCTTCTTTTTTTTTTACGCCCATGTTTTTTTTCATACAAAAATCTAAATAAAATCGACGATATATTAAAACTATGGGGAACGCAAGAAAGAATGAAAAAGGTGAGGAAGAAGAGATAAGAATAGCGCAGGTTTCCTGCGGCACGGTGTACGGGAACGTACAAAAAGAGATAGAGAAAGCTGCGAAGGAGATAGGTGCAGAGATATTTGTGCCCGAAGTAGACCTGGACTATGTAGCATCGAAAGTGGACGAATTTGGATATGACATGAAGACCAGCCTTGGATTAAGTGTGGCGCTGGCAAGAGGATATGCAGTCGTTGAAGGGTTATGTGATGCTGATGCGGTATTCGTTGCCGGGTGTCACAAATGTCCAAGAGGGGCGGTTATTAGGACGGAAATAAGGAAAATAATACAGGAGAGGACGACATTGCCGCTTGTTATGTACCCTTTTTCTGAAAGGACAAAGGCGGGTGAATTGCTGACGAGAATGGAAGCGCTGATTACGATAGTGAGAAGAAGGTGGATACTGGAGAGAAAGGAGCAGGAGGGGCTTACCGCGGGCATAGATTCAGGGTCTACAACCACAAAGGCGGCGATAATGCAGGATAATGAGGTGATAGGGGCGACGTGGGCACCATCGAAGGACATGGTAAAAACGGGTGAGATGGTTTTTACGAAGGCATTGAAAATCGCAGGTGTGAAAAGGGAGGATATAGAGGCGTTGGGGACGACGGGTTACGGCAGACACGCGTTAGGTGAACATTTCAAGGCGGACCTGGTGCAGGAAGAACTGACCGTGAACTCGAAGGCTGCGATGTATCTTGCAGGGATAGAAAAAGGGGAAGCAATGATTATTGACATCGGGGGCATGGACAACAAGATAATAACGGCAAAAGATGGCATTCCCGATAATTTCACGATGGGCGGGATATGCGCTGGTGCTTCGGGAAGATTCCTGGAAATGATAGCACGTAGGCTGGGTGTAGATGTGGTAGAGATGGGGAAGTTAGCTTTAGAAGGCGACGCGTATAAAGTAAAGACGGATAGTTATTGCATCGTTTTTGGCATTCAGGACCTCGTATCGGCATTATCAAGTGGAGCGAGGCGCGAAGACGTTGCGGCTGCCGCTTGTCATTCGGTAGTGGAGCAGGTAAAAGAGCAGTTGTTACAGGAGATAGACCTCAGACAGCCGGCGATAGAGGTTGGCGGCACGGCATTGGTGGAGGGCGTGCCGGTAGCGATGAACGACGTGTTGGGATTTGATGTGATTGTGCCGAAATATCCACAATATATAGGTGCGGTAGGAGGAGCACTGCTTTCTTCGTCTTTCAGGTAAACTTTTCCTGTAAATATTCCGAAAATTATAACCACAAGATTACACATAAGCCCTTACAGGGCTTGCGGGGTCATGGGGCAGAGCCCCATATTTCACGAGAAACCTTTTCTTAGGAAGAAAAGCGAAGCAAGAATTCGCGGAGCAAATCCGCAGAGTTCCGAACCCCGCCCAAAATATTAATCCATTAATCCCAAAATCTTTTTCTGTTCATTGTTGCTCAACTTTTTCATCCCATCTTTAATCATTCTTTTTTTATATCACCAAAAGCCTTAAAAAGGCATTCGTTCACTTCTTCCATGTGTTCGACCGCTTCCATTATCGCTTCATAGACTTCGGTGCCAATTTCATCAAACCCTTTTGCTTTCTCAGCCCATCGCTTGAAATCCTGTGCATGCTCTTTGTTATGCGCAATCCAGTACACCAGCAATAATCTTAGTTTCTCCTTTTCATCTTCTGTTTTCATTTTATACTTTCACTGCCTTAATCACAACAAATGACCCTTCACCATAACCTTCCTTTATTCGTTCAACCTCTCTGATCTCTGCCAGATTATGGAAAATCGTTTGTGTGAAATTAAAATCCTTGAAACCTGCTCGCTTTAAGTGAGAAATAACTTCCTCCACCGAGTAGAAATCAGCTAATTTGTAAAACACGCTATCTTCTTTATGCTGCTGATACAACTTCCCTATTGGACTATCCTTATCTATAAATCCAATTACTAAACATCCACCGGGTTTTAATATTCGGGATGCCTCCCTAAACGCAGCTTTTAGGTTATCCAAAAAGCAAATCGTGGTGACCATCAATGCAAAATCAAACTTTGAATCAGCAAAAGGAAGCGTTTCTGCTACTCCCTTAACAACCTCAAGTCCCCTATCACGAGCAATCTCCCCCATCTTGCTCGATGGCTCAATCCCGGCTTTAATACCCAATGGTGCACTAAATCGAGCACTTCCTATGCCAATTTCAATCCCTTCTCCCTTCTCAGGTAATAGCTTTCTTATTGCCCGAAGCTCCGATTCATAAACAAATTTGTTCCTCTCAAACCATTCTTCATATTTGTCCGCATACATCTCAAAAGGTTCAATTTTTGGCATTCTCACCGGAATCCCCATTTTGCCCTCATTTCATCACGCATTTTTTCGGCTGAGAAGCTATTACTTCATCCATATAGCAATCTTCACACAGCTCAACACCTCTGAACTCGTAAACATCCCCTGATATTGGCTTGCCGCATTTTCCGCATTTTATGTTTATCTTAACGCTCTTTTCCATTTTTAACGTTTATTTACACACTTATATCTATTTGATACTTCTTTCCATCTCCTCAAGTTGCGACTCTATCCCCTTTAGCTGCGTTTTTATCTCATCCAAATCCTCCTCCTTTTCCTCTTCTCGCTGTAAAATTGGGTTCCATATTAATACCGATGGTTGTTGCATAGCGCTCTAAAAAATAACTCCTTCCACTCCAAACTTTACTTGCTCAGTTCTTCCAATCTCTTCTTTAAAAAGGTTTACTTCTTCTTCTTTTCCAAAGAACGGTTTATCTTCTCCTCTATCACCCTATCCGAATCTACCATTGCTCTTTCTGTATCGCCAAAGTGTTTTTTCGCCACCCTCATCTCATCCATGAACTCTTCCACTTTACCCGCCGATATCAACTCGTGTAACCTATTTGCAACCGATAAAAAGGATTCGTGTATTTTCCCCATCTCAAAATTCGATTGTATCAGTGCGTATAGATGCGGGTCTTGATGTAATAGCCTGCCCACGAAATCCATTATTATCTCGAACATCGGATTCATAAACTTCCTCGACCGTTCAACGTCAAAATCGAGATTTTTTAACGTGACGCCAAATGAGAGGAGAATAAAATGTACCAGCCCCTGGATGACCGGCATTATCTCGTCATGCTCCTCCGCGGTTAAAAGTTCAATCCTCGCACCGTTACTCTCAAACATTTTATATATTCTTTCGTATAGCGAACCCTTCATTAAAGGCACGAAAATGATTGTTTGACCTCGCATGCTCTTTGCAGAAGGACCGAATAAAGGATGCGTGCCAAGAATTTCCACACTTTCGTTTGTACATTTCTCCATCGTCTCCACCGGCATTTTTTTCACCGACGTTATATCCATCAGCAGCGAACCCTTGCGCATCTCCGGTCCCACGCGCTCTATCACACGCCCTGTTATGTCTATGGGCACCGAGACGAGCAACACGTCTGTATCCACAACCTCATCTCTTCTCGCCCCTTCCGCCAGCGTTAAAACATCGGTATTTAAAAATTGCACGTCCAGTTCCTTTGCTACCGTCTCTGTTCCATCGCTTTTATCTACTATCCGCACTTCAACACCGTTTTCTTTGAAAAACCAGGCAAACCATTTTCCCATCCCCCCTGCTCCACCTATTATCGTGACTTTCATCGGAATCACTCTCTTTATGATAAAAGTTTGATTGGATAGAAGGTTTATAAAGATACAAGATAGAGTCAAGAACTCAATGATAATGAGTCAAAAGAGAGGAAACAGGAAATGAAAACCAAATGTGTAACCTTCTCAAAAAACGTTTTCATCCCGGTGACGAACGTATGCCGGAATGCGTGCGACTACTGCGGGTTCCGGGCTCGTCGCCTTGAAGATGCTTACATAATACAGAAGAAAGAATTTTTAACCCTCGTAAAAACCAAAGGAGCAGCAACAGAAGCGCTTTTTACCGCTGGTGAGAAGCCAGAGCTATCAAACCACCCACTTTCTTCTTTTTTCAAAAAAAATATGCTTTACTCTGGTTATTCCTCACTGCTCGAATACACGAAGGAGCTATGCAAACTTGCGATAAAACATGGCTTGCTTCCGCACTGCAATCTGGGCGTGCTGGGTAAGGAGGAGCTAAAGGAGCTGCGAGAAGGGAATGCGTCAATGGGCTTGATGCTCGAAACCACCGCAGCAGAGCTTGAAGCGCATGAGAACTCACCGGGGAAAAACCCAAAGGAGCGATTGAAAACGATAGCGGAAGCTGGAGAACTTAAGATACCTTTCACTACCGGCTTGTTGATAGGCATAGGGGAAGAAAAAGAAGACTGCATCCGCTCTTTAGAGGCTATAAAATCGCTGCACGGTAAATACGGGCATATACAAGAAGTCATTATCCAGCCTTTCATCCCCAAGCCTTTCACGGCTATGTGGAATAAGAAACCACCAAGTTTCGAGGAACTGAAGGAAGTTGTCCGTGTAGCGAGAGAGATATTGCCAGAGGAGGTAGCAATACAGGTCCCGCCAAATTTGACTTCGCCTTTGGAATTAATAGAACTTGGTGCATCAGACCTGGGTGGGATCTCGGAGAAGACCATAGACTATATAAATCCGGAATCACCGTGGCCGGGAGAGGAAGAACTGAGGAAAATAGTTGCTCCTTTTGAATTACGGGAAAGGTTGCCGATATACCCCGGGTTTGTTAAAAAGGGCTGGTATAGCGAGGAAATAAGACCGTTGATAGAGTGGTATGCGGATGAAGAAGGGTTCAGGCTAAGGAGAAGTGATGGCACTTAAATTCCACGCAGCTCGAATTTCATACCATCGCGTGCTGCTATTACCTCCACACCTGTCGCGTCGCTTAGCTGCTTTGCTATCTCCCAGGGCTTGTTTCTGAGCATGGTCATGCCGAAATGCGTGAGTATTGCAACCTTTGGTCTCCTCGCTTCTATAATCTTCTTCGCATCGTCCACGCAAAGATGGTCCACGCCTTCTCTACTTTTATACATCGCTACGTTCATCACGAGCACTTCTCCATCGTAATAATCCTCCAACCCATCGAAATAGAGCGTATCCACGATAAAAGAAACTTTTGTCTTATTTTCACCCATTACCTTTATGTTCAGTCCATACGTTTCTACGCCATGCACGTGCCTTTTAGGCGTGTTTATCTCGAGTTTGCCAACAGAATAAGTCCCACCTTCTTTTAGCACTTCTACCCGTTCCAAAAGTCCTTTATAACGGTTCAAAACAACGGCGTCGCCCTCATTCGCCAGGGCATCGTTTGGACACAGAAGCACACCTCTGGGCTTGAAGCCACCTTCAGTCATCGCTTCTATCATCACGTTTACGTCGTTAGAATGGTCTAAATGCTTATGAGTTAAGATAATGGCATGCAGCTTAGCAGGCTTGAGCTTCGGCTTGCTGGATGCGAATCTGACCAGCGTGCCAGGACCCGGGTCTATAAGGATATTAGTGCCTTTCAGACTGAGAACAGCTCCCGCAGATGAGCGAAACTGCGTTATCATTACAAATCTCGCACCTGCGGTTCCAAGGAATCTTATTTCGTCAGTTATTTTTTCCCCTTTCTCCATTTTCAAATTTGCTCTTTGCATTTTGCATTTAATTGCTCGAATACAATCCTTGCGGCGTTAATGCTTGTAATTCCGTTAATGTTGTCCAATCCCGGATTCACTTCCACCACGTCACTCGCAACCACGTTTTTCTGCTCCATTATCCCTCTTATCAAAGCAATCAAACTTTCAAGCGACATCCCACAAGGCTCGGGATTCTCCACACCCGGCGCTATACCGGGGTCGAGCACGTCAATATCAATAGAAAGATACGTTTTTTCTTCTCTTACTCCTTCCTTTTCTATTTCTTCCAATACGCGTTCCACACCTTTTTCTCTTACCATCCCTGCATCGTAAATCCTTACTTTGTCTTTTATCAACGCATACTCCTCCTCAGAAGAAGACCGAACGCCTATCTCAATTATATTCTCAAACCCCACCAATTCCGCTATCCTTCGCATCACGCAGGCGTTAGAAAGTTTCTTACTTTTATAAACGTCTCGGAAATCGGCATGTGCATCTATAACCATTACCTTCTCGACCTCTCCACTATCGAAAAAATGCTTAACCAGAGGGAAAGAGATGGAATGGTCGCCACCGATGAATATTTTTTCCTTGCGGGTATCGAACACTAAATTTTGGTTTTGACCAAAGTCAAGATTTATGTCGCCACAATCGTAATACTGCAAATCCGACAACTCATGTTTTTCGTGCCACAAAAAAGTTTCAAGCCGTTGAGATGCCCTTCTTATCGCTTTCGGTCCCTCTCTCGACCCTTTCTTAAAGGCATTGCCATCATACGGTACGCCTATTATTTCGTACGATGCTTTTTCCTTATCTGCTTCTGATAGCGAGCCTGCGAATTTCATTATTCTGAATTGTTTCCAGCACGTAATCGGCGAACTCCGAGCACGTTGCGCCTTCTGAACGACCGGTTATGAAGTGTTTTTTATCACGAGCACAGACGTTAAGAGCCATCTCTAATTTCTTCGCTTCACCAACGAACCCGAGATGTGTGAGAAGCATTACCGTAGCACGCATTATGCTTGATGGATTTGCATACTTTGCTCTTCCTTCTTCTACCATCCTCGGTGCAGAACCGTGAATAGCCTCGAACATTGCGTATCGTGTGCCGATATTGGCGCTGCCTGCGGTGCCCACGCCACCCTGGAATTCCGCTGCTTCGTCCGTGATAATGTCACCATACAGGTTAGGAAGCACAACGACGCGGAACTCTTTCCTCCGTTTCGGGTCAATGAGTTTTGCACTGAAGATGTCCACGAACCAGTGGTCCCATTCAACTTCTGGGTACTCTCCAGCGACCCGTTCTGCCACGCTGATGAACTTACCGTCAGTCGCTTTTATTATATTTGCCTTTGTCACGACGGTTACTTTGTTGATGTCGTTTCGTTTTGCATAATCAAAAGCCATCCGTAATATTCGCTCGGCACCCTGGGTCGTGATGACTTTAAAATCCACGGCGAGGTCTTCGGTGACGTTTATACCTTTACTTCCGAGGATATAAGCGCCTTCGGTATTCTCTCTGAAGAAAATCCAGTCTATCCCCTGTTCCGGCACTTTTACCGGACGCACGTTGGCAAAGAGGTCCAGTTCTCGTCTTAATGCGACATTTGCGCTTTCGAGGTTTGGCCACGTGTCGCCCTTTTTGGGTGTCGTCGTAGGTCCTTTTAGAATCACGTGACAGTTCTTGATTTCCTCAAGCACGTCATCCGGTATCGTCTGCATGACCTCTACACGATGTTCGATGGTCAAACCTTCAATCTCTTTAAACCGGACCTTACCGCTATTCACTTTGTCTTCCAATAGAAACTCCAATATCCGCTTCGCTTCCTTCGTAATGTAAGGTCCAATACCGTCACCGCCAATAATGCCTATTACAATCGGTTTTAGTG